>CAMBQX010000043.1 GCA_945870085.1 Bifidobacterium breve
AATGCAAAGACTCCACCGATCAGTGAGCCTCGCGGTCCGCGCTCATCACAGCGCAACCCCGCGATAACCATTGCCAAAATCGAAGCCACGATGTAGGCATTAAACGCCCAGGTGTAACCGCCTAAAGCTTTTAGCTCCAGCGCCATCGCAGGCATGGCGGTTGCGGTCGCCCAGGCTTCGAATCCCACCAAGGTCATCACCGAAACAATTCCGAGCGTGAAGGTGATTCGTGCTCGACTCAGTAAGCCGTCCGGTAATTCAGTTTCGGTCATGATCCCCGAGCGCTCAGGTATCTTTGCCTGGCTTGCCGCCACGACCCAAACCCGCGTGAATTTTCTCGCAGTCCGGGCAGATTGGGAATCTAGATGGATCACGATTCGGGATCCAAGTCTTGCCGCATAAAGCCTTGACCGGCGAACCGGTCACCGCGCTCTCAACGATCTTGTTCTTTTCAACGTAGTGGGCAAATCGCTCATGATCGCCGTCATCGGTCGACGCCGTGCGCTCCTCGAGCAAAGTGCCCCCCGATAAGCCCGGGGACTCGAGAGGAGCAAGTGTCTCCATCGACGGGGCGACGGAACTGAAGGTAGTGGCTGGCCTGGCGCTCATGGCCTTAGTCTACGGGGGCGAGGTGAGGGGGCCCAGACTGTTGTCCCAGCCACCGGCCAAGGCGGCGGCGGAGTAACGTTCGTGGGTGACGTTATTTGGGCGCGACTTCCTTAAGGAGTCAGATTTCACGGCGGCGGAGCTTCGTTCGCTGCTGTCACTTGCGGCTGAGTTAAAGGCCCAACGCAAGGTGGGCAACGAAATTCCACGCCTTCTCGGCAAGCAACTCGCGCTCATTTTCGCGAAATCCTCGACCCGTACTCGCATTGCGTTCGAGGTCGCCATGCGCGACCAAGGGGGCCATGTCACCGTCCTGGATCCGGCCTCCTCCCAAATTGGCCATAAAGAGTCAATAGCAGACACGGCGCGCGTTCTCTCAAGAATTTTTGACGGCATCGAATATCGCGGACACGGGCAGGTGATAGTCGAAGAGCTTGCTGAATTCTCTGACGTCCCGGTCTATAACGGGCTGACCGACGAATGGCATCCAACCCAAATGCTGGCGGACTTCCTCACCATGTATGAGTACGCAGGGATCGAGCACTCCGGCGGTGACCAGTTGCGGTATTCGTATGTCGGTGATGCACGCAGCAACATGGGCAACTCTTTACTGGTGATGGGCGCGATCATGGGGGCTGATGTCCGCATAGTTGCACCCAAATCACTGTGGCCAGAGCCAAAAGTGCAGGAGTTCGCACAGGAGCGTGCGCGTCAAAGTGGTGCGTCAATTCTCATCACCGACGACGTAGCGCATGGGCTTTCGGGCGCGCAATTTGTGCACACTGATATCTGGGTGTCGATGGGTGAAAGTACCGAGACCTGGGACTCCCGCGTTGCCGCTTTAAAGCCATACCGCGTTGACGAAGACCTGATGGCACTTACCGGCAATGTTGAGGCCAAGTTCATGCACTGCCTACCTGCGTACCACGATCAAAACACCGCGATCGGGCGCGAAGTTGCCGAACGCTTTGGGCTAAGCGACGGTGTTGAAGTTTCTGACGCCGTGTTCAACTCCAGCGCCAGCATCGTTTTCGATCAAGCCGAAAATCGAATGCACTCCATCAAAGCCGTGCTTGTCGCCACACTTTGTGACGAACCAATTAATTAAGCCGCGCCCTAAGAGCCGACAACTGACCACGCAGGGCTGCGGGGATTCTGTCGCCGAACTTGTCGTAGTAAGCCTCGGTGAGATCGGATTCGGCCAACCACGAATCCTTTTCTATCGCGAATAGCTCAGCAATTTGAGCTTCCGAGATATCCAAACCTTCGAAGTTGAGGGCACCTGGCGCTGGTATCCGGCCTATCGGAGTTTCAATCGCCTCGGTTTCGCCATCAAGGCGCTGGATAATCCACTCGAGCACCCGCGAGTTCTCACCGAACCCGGGCCACAGGAATTTGCCATTTGCATCTTTACGGAACCAGTTAACCGCGTAGATCTTCGGCAACTTATCGGCAGCGGTGAAGCCACCCACCGCCAACCAGTGACCCCAGTAATCGGCCATGTTGTAGCCGCAGAACGGGAGCATTGCAAAGGGGTCGCGGCGCAGTTCGCCCACCGCCCCCACCGCCGCCGCAGTGGTCTCACTCGAAACACTCGAGCCCATGAATACCCCGTGCTCCCAGTCAAATGACTCGGTAACCAGTGGCACATTTGTTGCTCGGCGCCCACCAAACAAAATGGCATCAATCGGAACACCCGCCGGGTCTTCCCAGTTCGGCGCAATTGACGGGCACTGACCCGCTGGCGCCGTGAAGCGCGCATTTGGATGAGCGGAAAGTTCCCCGGAATCCGGAGTCCAATCCTGGCCCTTCCAGTCGATGAGGCGCGCTGGAGCCTGCGGCGTCATACCCTCCCACCAGATATCACCGTCATCGGTGAGAGCAACGTTGGTGAAAATGCAGTTGGCATCGAGTGAGGCGATCGCATTTGCATTGGTTTCCATGCCGGTGCCCGGAGCCACTCCGAAGAACCCTGCCTCTGGGTTGATCGCATAAAGACGGCCATCGTCACCAAATCGCATCCACGCGATGTCATCGCCGATTGTCTCGACTTTCCAGTTCGGGATTGTCGGTACCAGCATCGCAAGGTTGGTCTTACCGCACGCCGACGGGAACGCCGCCGTTATGTAGTGGACGTGATTGGTCGGAGAGGTCAACTTCAAAATGAGCATGTGCTCAGCTAGCCAGCCTTCATCACGGGCCATCGCCGAAGCGATGCGCAGTGCGAAGCACTTCTTGCCGAGCAGGGCGTTGCCACCGTAACCCGAACCGAAAGACCAGATTTCACGAGTCTCAGGAAAGTGCACGATGTATTTCTCGTCATTGCATGGCCACTTGACTTCATCACGTGACTGGCCGGCTGCATCAATCAGCGGGTAGCCAACGGAGTGCAGGGCCGGGACGAATTCGCCCTTATCGCCAATTTGATCTAGTGCAGCCTGACCCATTCGGGTCATGATCCGCATGTTTACGACTACATAAGGTGAGTCGGTGATTTCGACACCAAGTTGCGAGATTCTTGAACCAAGTGGACCCATTGAGAACGGCACCACATACATCGTGCGGCCACGCATTGAGCCCTCGAACAGCCCTCGCAATTTGGCCCGCATCTCCGCTGGTTCTGACCAGTTGTTCGTTGGGCCAGCATCAATCTCGCGCTGAGAGCAAATGAATGTGCGGTCTTCGACTCGGGCTACATCACTTGGGCTTGAACGTGCAAGAAATGAATTCGGACGAATCTTTGGATTAAGTTGGATCATCGTGCCCGAGGCAACCATCAACTTGGTTAGTCGGTGCCATTCGTCTTCTGAACCATCGCACCACTCCACTCGATCCGGCTTGGCCAGCTCGGCCATCTCTTCTACCCATTCGAGCAACTGCTTATTTTTGGTAGGGGGATTTTCTAGGCCTGGGATGGTCATTCACGGCTCCAAATTCGAGGCGAAGCATGGTCTTTGCTAGCAGGTACATCATGATGCCTTAGGGGCTACCTTGTTGACCATACAACGGCTAAAAACCGCGGTTGTGACGAACTACACAGGGCCGGGCCCGGGCTTGACAAGGGGCGGGTAGGCCCTGGCGATGGCCTCATTCATGATACGGGCAAATGCCCGCGCCCCCGCCGGGCGCAAGTGCGCCCCATCGTCATAAAGCCACTCGGCGGCGTGCCTGCTGGCCGCCCAATTCCAGTCCACGATGTGCACTTGGTCGGCCGGAAACCGTGCCTCACAACGGCGGAGCATCTTGTTGTTTACCGGCTCCCAGAGCCGAGGGACCTTTATTGTCACCAAGAACACTTTGCGGGTGGGGCCCGCGGCCTGGACTAGTTGCTTGCAGGTTTCGATGGGATACGACCCATTAGTACCCAAATGCACTATGACGTTCTGCGGTAGGCGACGACCAAGCTTGCGCAAGATACCCGGACCTGTTGCCGCCTGCCGGCTTACCACCGCATCAACAAGGGTGAAATCCCGACGATTCAGGAGATTCCACCTGGCCCCGAGCATCACTGAATCGCCGATGGCGACCCTGGTGCCCGCCCCAGTGGTATCTGGTTTTGCCTGCGCAAGTGGTGTCGGCATCAGGGCCATCATTGATACCCCAAGCACGACCACCGCCAGCCGTCCAAACCCGCGAAGCAACACTCGATTACCTTACGTGGCTGCCTCGGTCACTTGCTAATCGACCTAAAACTTCGTAGTCGAAGGGAGTTTGCCACCACGAACACCGATGAGAATGCCATTGCCGCACCAGCTAGCAGCGGGTTGAGCAGCCCAACCGCTGCTAGCGGAATCATCGCGACGTTGTAAGCGAAAGCCCAGAACAAGTTGCCCTTGATAATCCGCAGCGTGCGCCGGGCTAATCGAATCGCGTCAACCGCTGCTAAAAGATCATTTCGCACCAGTGTGATATCGCTGGCCTCGATAGCCACATCTGATCCTGAACTCATTGCAATGCCAAGATCGGCTTGCACCAATGCCGCCGCATCATTAACTCCATCGCCAACCATTGCTACGACTTTGCCGGATTGCTGGGCCGCAACAACCAATGCGACTTTATCTTCGGGGTGCACCTCGGCAACGACATTATCGATGCCCACCTCAGCCGCAACCTTTGTCGCAACGGCCAGTGAGTCACCACTAAGCATTGTTGTCGAGATGCCCATTCGAGTAAGTTCACCGATTGCTCTACTACTTGTTGGGCGCACCGTGTCGGCAAGCGCTATCAAGCCGAGGAGCTCTTCGTCACCTGAAATCGCAACTACCGCCGAGCCTGACAAACCCGCTTCAGTAATGGCGCCGGTGAACCAGGTCGGCGCCGTGCTAGGTACCTGTTCAAGTACCCAACTAGGTCGGCCAACTCGTAGAAGTCTGCCGCCAGCCCTGGCCGCCGCACCGCGGCCTGGTGAATTGACGAAGTCGGTAATTGCGATTGGCTTACTGCCCGCAACCGCGGCAGCAACAATCGCGCGCGCTAATGGGTGCTCGCTGTATGCCTCAACACTTGCGGTCAAAGTGAGCACCTCGGCAATATCGAGCCCCGGAGCCACTGTCACCTTTTGGACCGCCATCAGGCCCGTGGTGATTGTCCCGGTTTTATCAAGCATCATCGAATCAATGCGCCGGCTTTGTTCTAGGGTTTCAGGGCCGCGCAGCACAATGCCCAATTGCGCACCTCGCCCGGTGCCGACCAGCAGGGCGATCGGGGTAGCCAGGCCGAGTGCACATGGGCAGGCGATGATCACGACCGCGACCGCCGAGGCAAAAGCCGCCTGCACATCACCGGTGACAATAAGCCAGATAACAAGGGTGGCAAGGGCTAACCCCAGCACTATTGGGACAAACACTGCCGCTATGCGATCAGCTAGCCGTTGAATCGGCGCCTTACCTGTTTGGGCCGCAGTGACCAACCGGGCAATTTGCGCCAATTTGGTTTGCTCACCGACACCGGTTGCCCGGATAAGTAAGCGGCCATCCAGGTTCACCGTGGCGCCAACGACCATTGAGCCAGGGCCAACCGAAACCGGAACGGACTCACCGGTTAACAGCGCCTCGTCAATTGCGCTCTCACCATCGATGACCTCGCCGTCGGTTGCAATTCGCTCACCGGGCCTGGTGATGAAGGTATCGGATACCTTCAACTCGGCGAGCGGCACTTCAACTTCAATCCCCTCCCGTACCACCGTCGCCCGGTCAATGCGCAAAGACAACAGCGCGCGCATTGCCGAACTTGAATTGCGTTTTGCCCGCGACTCAAACCAACGACCTGCGAGCACAAACACCGGCAATGCGGCTGCTACCTCAAAATACAAAGCCGGTGGCTGACCGAGATCGGCCATCGCGCCCATGAAGAGTGAATGGGCGGCACGAAAGGTGAGTGCACCAGATCCACCAAATAGCAGTGCCCACACGCTCCAGAAGTATGCGGCGAGGGTGCCCAAACTGATCAACGTATCCATGTTCGCGGTGCGATGACGAAGGTTCAACCATGCCACTCGATGAAATGGCCAAGCCCCCCATAAGACCACGGGAGTCGTGAGCACAAATACGAACCACTGCCAACCGCTAAATTGCAAAAACGGGATCATCGAAAGCAGCACCACCGGAATTGCAAGGACTAATGAAAACCAAAAATGCCGGCGGATCTGAAGTCCGTCATTTTTTATTGCCTCGTCGACATCGTTTTGAAACTCTGGAGCGATTGCGTCGTATCCAGATTCTTGAATTACTTTAATAAAGTCGGCTGTTTGGTATTGCGATGTGAAATCAATATGTGCCGACTCGGTTGCGTAGTTAACACTCGCCGCGACCCCCGGGAGTTGATTAAGTTTGGTCTGAACCCGTTGCGCGCACGAAGTGCAGGTCATGCCGATTACCGCAAGATCAATCTCCTGCAGTTCAGCGCTCACTCGCACATCCTCCCACCAAATCTCACCTGATGTACACGGCCATAGGCTGAGCCCATGACAAGCGCTGGGCGACTCGCGCTCGTCGGCAGTGGTGAGTATTTGCCGGTTATGCATGAGATTGAGGAGTGGTTACTCCAAGACCGGCCACCACGCTACGTTCAACTTGCCACCGCGGCCGCCCCCGAGGGTCAGCGATCCCTTGATAACTGGCACCGCCTCGGGGCAGCAGCCGCAAAAAGGCTCGGCGCCGAACAAGTAATAATTGATGTGCGCACCCGCGATGACGCCAACGACCCAAAATGGGCAGCAGCGATAAGTGGCGCCGGCCTCATTTACCTTTCCGGTGGCAACCCGAGTTTTTTGGCCCGCACCTTGATCGGCACTTTGGTGTGGAAAGCCATTGAGCACGAGTGGCGCTTAGGTTCAGCACTCGCCGGCTGTAGCGCAGGGGCGATGGCCCTTGGTGGATATGTGCCCGACTTTCGGCACCCGCGCGCCGGTGGGGTTGATGGGCTAGGTGTTGTTCCAGACATTCGCGTGTTGCCGCATTTTGACCGCTACGCCAAGTGGGTGCCAGATTTTGCGATGCGGCCACTTGTCGCACCGGGCAGCTACATAGTCGGCATTGATGAAGACACGGCATTAATTGGTGAGGCATTAGTCGATGAGGTAATCGCTGCGGATCAAAGCGCACCTGTCGAAGCGAAAGACGGCCTCGAAACTTGGCAGTTCCGCTCCCGCGGCCGCCAATCGGCTTGGCGCGTAGAAGCCGATCGGCGCTACCGCGTCAATAGCGCGCTGGCCTTGCGCGTTAACACCGGCAACTTGGGCTAGCGTCAATTCGTGACCATCCGGACATACATCCCGCGCCGCGGCCGCGTCTCCAAGCGCCAAGCAACAGCTATTGCTGAGGCAGACGGCCTACTGCTGCCGGCGGGAGATGAACTTCTCGACCTTGGCAAAATCTTTGCCGGCTTATCAGTGGTTCTTGAAATTGGCTTCGGTACCGGATCAGCAACCGTCGCGATGGCCGCTAACGATCTTGAGCTCGGAATCTTGGCTGTTGATGTGCACACTCCCGGGCTCGGCGACCTGCTCTATAGGGCCCGCGAAAGTCATCTGACAAATATTCGCGCAATTGCTGGTGACGGCCTGGTCGTGGCAGAACAGATGTTGCCTGAATTGGCACTCGCTGGTATCCGAACGTTCTTCCCTGACCCGTGGCCAAAAGCCAGACACCACAAAAGACGCCTTGTGACGCCGTTGAATGCCGCGCTACTTGCTTCACGCACCAAAGCCGGTGGCTTTTGGCATCTGGCAACCGACTGGCAGCCATACGCCGCTCAGATGCAAGAAGTATTTGCTTCATCAACTCAGTGGCTTGGCGGAGTAATCCCGCGGCCCCAGGATCGCCCAGTTACCCGCTATGAAGCTACCGCGATCCACGAGCGCCGTGACATCACCGACCTGTGGTACCTACGGAATTAGTTACCAGCGTTCAGTATCGCCTTGCGGTGCCGAACCCAAAGCACCGCCAGTAACACTGCCGCCACCAGCGCACCAAGAAGGGCCCAGAAGAAAACGTAGATATCGATGGCCACTCCAATTGGTGGCGCATTGGGCAGGGCATTTCGCAGGATCGGCATCGCGAACAACACCCCCGTCGCCCAAGTCAAAAGAATCGCATCCATCGGGCGCCTGTTGGTTGCCACCAGAAGCGCAATCCACAGAACCATTGCGGCCAAGATCACGATTAGTGCGAGTATTGAAATCGCGAAGAGCTTGGTGCTGAACTCCCTAGCTACTTCGACTACCACTTGCTGATTGGCACTAACCTCGGTAGGTAGAACTACGGTGGTGTTCCATCCGCTAACCCGACCCGATGCCGCAGATCGCACCATCAAATCTTTCGCCACACTGGCTTCGCCACCCGGGTCCGGCTTCAGTACCACCGCGGAGATCAACAATTCAGTGTTGTACTCATCAAATGGATAGTTCGCGATGTTCCAGCCGTCAAGTCCGACATCAACACTTGCGCGCCCGAGCAAACTACCGCGCAAATACGTGTACTCCTGGGCTCCGTCCCAAGTGATCACTGAGATGCGAACATCTTTAATGAGCCGGTACGAGTTCTGGTCAACTAATTCAGGATCGAGTGATGAAAAGCTCAACCGGGTCGTCATTACGTCAAGTTGGGCATCTACCGACAACGGCACGATGCTCGCGGTGATTCCCACATCGGGGCCGATGGGCGCTCCACCCGAGACGACCGATGCCCCCTCTGAGCGATATGGAGCGCTTACCGCCAGCATGGCGATTAGGAGGCCGATAACCGATAACCCCAAATAAGCCCAGCCGCGTTTACTTATCGGACGCGGTTGTGGATCTAAGAGGCTGCTCACTTTGTCATCACCAACCGTCATGCAGGCGCGGAATTCGCTTCAAGTTGGTAATTATAGGAGGTTTCAGACCACAGCCACTTAACTCGCGCCACGGCGTCAACGAAGGTTACGGCCCCATATCTCTTACCTTCAGCCACCGGCTGGCCCTCCGGTCGGCTAATCTTGGCGTCCACCCCAAGGAGGTCACCGTGGATCATGCAGCGCGCGCCGGATTATTCGGTACTGCCTTCGCCGTTGGCCGCTCCTACCAGCCCAACCTGTTGACCCGAGGGTCCACCGACCAAGCCGTCATCACCGGCACTACGGCCGCGATGGCATACGGGGTTATCAGCGCCGGTAGTGCGACTATCTCGGCGATTGCCTCACGTTTTTCCAAATCCGAATCACCATCGCCGGCAGCACGCCTATTGGTTGCCGGATCAGTAGGAGTTGTGGCGGCAGGTGCCGCCGCAGCACTCGCTTGGCGCGAGCACGAATCTGCCCAGCGCGCAGTCGGCCGTCTCCTGGCGCAAACCGCGGTCACCACGGCCGTCGCCAGCGCCGCCTCCGACCTCACTCCAGGTGCTTACGGCAATCGCGACCGCGGTGCGAGTGTGGCTGCAGCCGCGTTGGTCGGTTTGGGTTCATGGGCGAGCACCCAGCCGTGGAAGAGCGAACCCGGTTCACTCTCCGACGATGCATTTGATGGCGGTGCTGCGCACCGGGGGATAAAGTTTTGGGAAGACGATGTTCGCGAAGTCTCACCACCCAAAGCAATAGCAATTGGCGCGGCCGTTGGGCTGCTCACTTACGGGCTGGCGAAGACCGAATCGGCTTTGACCTCAGCAACTAGTCGCGCCGCAACTTACCTACTAGGTGGTGAAGCCCACGACCACCGGATGCTCGGCCGGATGACAAGTGCCGGCATCACCTTGGGTGTCGGTTGGTTCGCCGTGGCAAAAGCCTCAACGATGCTCAGTAAGGGCGGCGGCTCACTCGATGCGGCTCTCACCACACCACCTTCGACACCTGAAATCACCGGGTCACCGGCATCTGGCCTTGATTGGACGAAGCAGACTCGCGAAGGTGCGCGCTGGCTGAGCATGGCGCTATCACCTGACAGCATTGATGCAGTTATGGGAGTAACTGGCGCCAAGCAGCCAATTCGTGTATATGCCTCACTTGATATCGCGCAGTCAGATCAAGAGCGGGCCAACGTCTTGCTAGCCGAGATTGATCGCACCAAGGCCCTTGAACGTAAAACTTTCGCGCTCTTCTCCCCAACTGGTTCTGGTTATGTCAACTACGTGGCGACCGAAACTTTCGAATTCCTAACACACGGTGACTGCGCGAGCGCCGCAATTCAATACTCGGTGCTCCCATCGGCACTGTCGTTGACCCGTGTGCCAACAGGTAGCGCCCAAACTGCGATGGTGGTTGCTGGTGTTGTTCAAAGATTAATGGCAATGCCCAAATCCAAGCGACCGAAATTCTTTCTTTTCGGCGAGAGCCTTGGTTCACAGGTCAGCGAGGAGATATTCCGCGGCACCGGGCTCTTTGGCCTCGAAGGCTCCGGGTTCGATGCAGCACTTTGGATCGGCACCCCCGCTGCCACGATTTGGCGCCGCCAAATCTGGGGTGATCGCACCATTACCGAAGCACCAACGGTTGGCCCCGGTGCGGCCTACCTGCCGCGATCGCTGACTGACTGGAAAGCGCTGCCAAAGAAGGAACGCACCAAGGTGCGCTACCTGCTGCTCCAAAATGGTGATGACCCCATCCCGAAGTTCGGTTCCCAAGTCGCGTGGCGCAAACCCGATTGGTTGGGCCCAAATACCACGCGCCCCATTGGGGCACCCAAAGGCACGGCCTGGATGCCGGTCACCACTTTCATGATGACCTTCCTCGACATGCTCAATGCTTTAACCCCTACTCCAGGGGTCTTTGCCGAAGGCGGCCATGACTACCGCCTAGTGCTGCCCGAGGCCATCAGCGAAACCTGGCAGTTGCCTGCGACCGTAGAGCAGATGGATCGGGTCAATTTGGCCCTGCGGCAGCGCGAGCTAGCTTGGGAGCTTTACCGACAGTGGGCTGAGGCAGAGGCAAAGCCCGCCGATAAGCAGGCTGAG
>CAMBQX010000044.1 GCA_945870085.1 Bifidobacterium breve
ATCTTCGCCGAAGTTTTCGAGTCCGAATTCAAATCTGAGTTCGATGCTGCGGGTATCACTTATGAGCACCGACTAATCGATGACATGGTCGCCGCCGCTATGAAGTGGGAAGGCGGCTACGTTTGGGCCTGCAAGAACTACGACGGAGATGTCCAATCCGACACTCTCGCCCAAGGTTATGGCTCACTTGGCTTGATGACCTCGGTGCTAATGACTCCAGATGGCAAGACGGTTGAAGCCGAGGCTGCACATGGCACAGTTACGCGCCACTTCCGGGAACACCAAAAAGGTAATCCAACCTCGACCAATCCAATCGCCTCGATTTTCGCCTGGACTCAGGGCCTAGCGCACCGTGGCAAGTTGGATGCGACCCCCGAGGTCACGGCTTTCGCCCAGACCCTCGAGCGGGTATGCGTAGAAACGGTCGAAGAGGGAAAGATGACCAAGGATCTAGCGATGCTGATAGGCCCGGATCAGCCGTGGCAGACCACCCAGGACTTCCTGGCCGAGGTTGACGTGAACTTGCAGCGGGCGGTTCGTGCCTGACCAAGGTTTATTGCGTAGTCTCATGCCATGAGTGACCTGCTGGTCAATTGCTTGGTGGTGCTCTTCTTCGTACTTTTGGGCGGGTTTTTTGCGGCGGCCGAACTCGCCTTGGTGTCTTTGCGTGAAAGCCAGATTCAGCGCTTAGGTGGTGAGGGTAGGCGTGGCCGCCGACTCCTCGCACTCGCCGGTGAGCCCAATCGTTATCTTGCGGCCGGCCAGGTAGCCGTTACCTTGGCGGGTTTTATCTCGGCCGGTTTCGGTGCTTCCCAAATTGCCCCCTCCTTAGAAAACGTGTTGGTCGGGTGGGGTATTTCACCTACTTGGGCCGGCCCGATTGCATTTATCTTCGTCACGGTAGTCATCGCTTATATCTCGCTGGTCTTGGGTGAGCTGGTGCCAAAGCGAATCGCTTTACAACGAGTTGAGAAAGTAGCGTTGTTTGTGGCGGCGCCGGTTGATTTTGTGGCCCTGGTGTTTCGGCCTTTCATCTGGGCGCTGTCAGTTTCCACGAATTTCGTAGTTCGTCTCTTCGGGATTGACCCTCATGGCGTGAAGGAGCAGATCAGCGGCGCCGAATTACGTGATCTAGTTGCCGCACATGAGGACTTAACAGTCGAAGAACGCGAGCTTATAGACGACGTTTTTGCCGCGGGCGATCGTGAACTTCGTGAGGTGATGGTGCCGCGCACCGAAGTTGATTTCATGGACGCGAATATGCCAGTACAGCAGGCGGTAAAGATGATCCGCGATCAACCGCATTCACGCTACCCGGTTTCTCGTGATAGCGCAGATGACGTCATTGGATTCGTGCATGTCCGCGATATTCTCGATCCGGATTTGGCTGATAGGCCAATCCGCGTTGGCTCATTGGTCCGCGAAATAACTGCCTTCCCCGGGACAAATGCGGTACTTAGTACTCTGACAGAAATGCGCAGGCTGCGGCAGCACTTGGCGATTGTGGTTGATGAATATGGCGGTACCGCAGGCATCGTTTCTCTTGAGGATTTAGTCGAGGAACTAATCGGAGATATCAAGGATGAATACGATGTAATTACTCGTCACGACGAAGTTAAGACCATGGGTGTTATTACGGTTGACGGCCTGCTCAATCTCGAGGATTTTGCCGATGAAACCGGTCTGCAGCTGCCGGACGGGCCATACGAAACGGTTGCGGGGTTTTTGATTGCACGTTTAGGGACATTACCTGAAGTTGGTGCGACTATCGAATGCGAGAATCACGAATTTGAAGTTACCGAACTAGATGGTCGCCGCGTGGCACGGGTGCGAGTGACTCCGATAGCACCATTGCATTCGCCACATGACCACGCGCAGGTCGCTGAACCCGGTTTGCAAGAATGACTGCCATGTCGACACCTCGCAATCAGCGCGTGCTTTCAGGTATTCAGCCCACTGCAGATGCATTCCACCTTGGAAACTACCTAGGTGCGCTGCGGGAGTGGGTGAGTATGCAAGAAACCCATGATTGCTATTACGTCGTGGTTGATCAGCATGCGATCACTGTCGACCATGATCCAGCGCTACTTCGCCAGCGCACCTTGACCTCATTTGCCCAGTTGCTGGCGGTGGGCCTTGACCCGCAGAAGTCAACGGTTTTCGTGCAAAGCCATGTGCCAGAACATAGCCAGCTGGCTTGGGTCCTTGAATGCCAGACCGGTTTTGGTGAGGCAAGCCGCATGACCCAATTCAAGGATAAATCGCAAAAGGAGGGCTCCGCTAGATCCACGGTCGGGCTCTTCACTTATCCGATTTTGCAAGCGGCCGATATTTTGATTTACCAGGCAAATGCCGTGCCTGTTGGTGAAGATCAACGGCAGCACCTTGAATTAACTCGGGATCTTGCCCAACGATTTAATGCGACATTCGGTGAAACTCTTACAGTTCCCGAAGCCATGATCGTCAAAGAGACTGCAAAGATTGTTGATTTACAAGATCCAACCGCGAAGATGAGTAAATCCAGCCCGGTAGGATGCGCTTCACTGCTAGATGACGATGTAGTTTTGACCAAGAAGTTCAAGAGCGCCGTGACGGACTCAGAGCGTGAGATTAGATTTGATCAGGTGAACAAGCCGGGGGTTTCGAACTTACTTACAATTCAACAGGCACTTCGTGGCATGAGCATTTCTGAACTTGAGGAAACATATGAAGGTAAAGGTTACGGTGACCTAAAGAAAGACACCGCCGAAATAGTTGTTGAGTTTGCGAGGCCAATTCGTGAACGAGTGGCAACCTTGATCTCCGACCCAGCTCAGCTACTGCAACTCATGGGAGTCGGGGCGCACAAGGCGCGCGCCACCGCCCACGAGACTTTGACCGAGGTCTACGACCGCGTTGGATTTGTGACGCTGACGGATTAGCGCGAAAGCGGAGATCACGGCCGGGGCGCTAAGTGCCCACAGCCACCAAGGCGCCGAAATTGTTGCAGATGGCGCCGTTGTTGGTCCGGCGGTAATGATTAATTGCTTATCACCGCTCTTGATGGAACGATCCGTGGCTACCGAACCCTCGGCATTGCTCGAAGTGCCGACCTCGAATGCGGTCGCATCTCGGGTGGCGGCGAATTCGTCATCGTTGAGTGGATTAACCAATACGCCGACCGGAGTCACGAACTCTTCGTTCTCAAACCCCCAGGTGAACGCCTTACGCGCTGCATCTGCAGTTGCCTCCTGAATCCCCAGCAGTGCAACCACCAGGGTGCGATCCCCACGCTGCGCTAAACCAATGAATGTTCGGCCGGCATTTGTGGTGTAGCCGGTCTTGAGTCCGATCATCCCGTTGTAGCCACTCAGCAGCAACCGGTTTTGGTTGTAGATGGTTCGGGTGCGCTTACCTCGCCACGGGAATTCGTACCTCTTGGTGCTTGCAATCTCGATAATTTCGGG
Organism: Bifidobacterium breve; assembly: GCA_945870085.1. Classification (GTDB taxonomy): domain Bacteria; phylum Actinomycetota; class Actinomycetes; order S36-B12; family S36-B12. The sequence continues at coordinate 3,447 of CAMBQX010000044.1, forward strand.
GAAGGCCAAACTGGCCCGTCCGAAAAGGGCTAGGTCGTATGCACTCGTAACCTGCCCCGGGGCATCAAGTCCACTTGGGTTCTTGGCGAAGGTGTCAGCCGCCTGTAATCGAGCAGCGGTTTGATTCATTTGAGCTACCGTGTCGGCTACCGAGCCGGCGGCCAGGGCCAGGGCCAGAGCTGCGTCATTGCCGCTTGGTAAAAACAGGCCGTAGAACAGGTCGCGGACGGTGTAAGTCTTGCCGGCCTTGAGACCAACTCGTGAGCCATAAGTATTCCTATCACCGTCGGTTGCCAGGTAGGCCTGGTCCATCGACAACTGCGGCATTACCGTCAACGCCGTCAAAGTTTTCAAGGTACTTGCCGGAGCGCGTTGCAAGTGGGCTTGCTTGGCAGCCAGAATTTCACCGCTATTCGCGTCGGCCAGTACCCAGGAGTCAGCCCAGATAGCGGGTAGGGGCTGGGCGCCGGGACCTAGATTCACCTGACAACCGGGCGCCAACAGTTGCTCGCCGCCAATGGCGCCTTGGTAAATCTGCGGGTCGGCGGACACAGGGGCGGCGATTAAAGTTGCCACGGATCCAATGCTCAGGGCGATCGCGGCCGCCTGCAGGAGGGCCGGTTTGGGATTAAGTCTCATAGTGCTCTAAGGGTACGTTGCCAACGGCCAACTGCCAAAAAGCCTGTGACGAACCTCCCACACTTGAAGGCTGCGCCGCCCTGGTTAAACCAGTAGATTTTGAACCACACATAGTTGAGAGGGGTTCCGCAATGAGCGGAGTCACGACCGCGCCACCAAATGGTGGCGTTTCCGGGGAGAATAGGGCCGATATCAAGGCTCGCACCCTTCGCACCGACCGCTGGTGGATTCAGCCCGCGATCGTGGTGGCTGCGCTTTTGGCGTTCATTATCTACTCAACTTGGCGGGCATTTGAGAACGCCTACTACTTCTCCGAGCCGCTGATCTCACCCTTTTACTCGCCCTGCCTTGCTACCTCATGTGTTGCGGGTTCAACCCCTTGGACCCCGTTCGGCTCATGGTGGGTGCTCTCGCCGGCCTTATTGATCCTTATTTTCCCACTGGGTTTTCGAATGACCTGCTATTACTACCGAAAGACTTATTATCGGGCTTTTTGGCTGTCACCGCCGGCTTGCGCGGTTAGTGAGCCGCATAAGAAGTACACCGGAGAAACGCGCGCTCCATTAATCCTGCAAAACAGTCACAGGTACTTCTTTTTTGCCGGCCTCGTGTTTAACGTCATCTTGACATACGACGTCTTGATCGCCTTCCGCAATGGCGAGGGTGAGTGGGGTCATATGAGTGTCGGCACCTTGATCCTCGCCGCAAACGCGACCTTCCTGTGGTTGTACTCGGCGTCGTGCCACACCTGCCGGCACGTCATGGGCGGACGCTTGAAGAACTTCTCTGCCCATCCGGTGCGCTACAAGGCCTGGACCTACGTCTCAAAGCTAAATGCCCACCACCCGCGCTTTGCTTGGATCTCGTTGGTGGGGGTGGCACTCACCGATCTTTATGTGCGCGAGGTTGCAATTGGCGCAATTCCGAACCTCTACTTCTTCTAGGCCGCGAAGGGTATCTCCATGGCAGACATCGAGCACTATAAGTACGACGTCGTTGTTATCGGCGCCGGTGGGGCGGGGCTGCGTGCGGCAATTGAGTCGCGCGAACTCGGCAAGACCACCGCAATAATCAGTAAGTCCCTTTTCGGCAAGGCGCACACCGTAATGGCCGAGGGCGGTATCGCTGCGTCAATGGGCAACGTCAACAGCAACGACAACTGGCAGGTGCACTTTCGCGACACTATGCGCGGGGGCAAGTACTTGAACGACTACCGGATGGCTGAACTGCATGCCAAAGAGGCACCGGATCGGGTCTGGGAGTTGGAGGAGTGGGGTGCTCTTTTTGATCGCACCCCCGAAGGCAAAATCAGTCAACGTAACTTCGGTGGGCACGAGTACCCGCGCCTAGCACACGTGGGCGACCGCACCGGCCTTGAACTCATTCGTACTCTGCAGCAAAAGGTTGTGCAGCTGCAGCAGCAGGATAAAAAGCTCAGCGGTGATTACGAGTCGCGTATCAGGGTATTTGCCGAATGCACAATCACTGATATTTTGATCACTGGCGAAGGTGAGAATCGCCGGGTTGCTGGCGCCTTCGGCTACTGGCGTGAGTCAGGCCAGTTCGTGCTCTTTGAGACCGCCGCCGTAGTTATCGCAACCGGTGGTATCGGTAAGTCCTTTAAAGTCACGAGTAACTCATGGGAGTACACCGGTGACGGCCACGCACTGGCGATGCGCGCCGGTGGCTCACTTGTCAATATGGAGTTCGTCCAGTTCCACCCAACGGGCATGGTCTGGCCACTTAGTGTCAAGGGCATTTTGGTGACCGAGTCGGTGCGCGGTGATGGCGGAGTCTTGACCAACTCCGAGGGCCGGCGCTTTATGTTCGACTACATCCCGCCGGTATTCGAGAAGCAGTACGCCAAGACCGAGGAAGAAGCCGATCGCTGGTACACCGATCCCGATAACAATAAGCGTCCGCCGGAGTTGTTGCCGCGCGATGAAGTCGCGCGGGCGATCAACACCGAAGTGAAGGCCGGTCGTGGGTCGCCACACGGTGGGGTGTTCCTTGACGTTTCACAGCGGCTCCCGGCCGAGGCCATCAAAGCCAAGCTGCCGTCGATGTGGCACCAGTTCAAAGAACTGGCCGATGTCGACATCACCAAGGAAGCGATGGAGGTCGGTCCGACCTGTCATTACGTGATGGGCGGGGTCGAGGTTGAACCCGATACCGCCGCGGCGGTCGGAGTTCAGGGCCTGTTCTCGGCGGGCGAGGCGGCCGGGGGCCTACATGGCTCCAACCGGTTGGGCGGTAACTCGCTATCTGATCTGCTGGTATTTGGCCGACGTGCTGGTTTGGGCGCTGTTGCGTACCTAGCCGATCTCGACGCAGCAGGTGGGCGGCCTGCGGTTAACCAAGTCGATGTTGATGCGGCTGCGGCTGCGGCATTAGCGCCCTTTAGCCAAGATGGTGGTGAAAACCCTTACACGATCCAGCAAGATCTGCAGCAACTAATGAATGATCTGGTTGGCATCATTCGCACCGCTGACGAAATGCAGTCGGCTTTGGAGCGGCTAAATGCACTTAAAGTGCGGGCTGCCACATTGAGTGTGCCAGGTGGTAGGGCCTACAACCCAGGCTGGCACTTGGCCCTTGATCTCCAGAACATGCTGGTGGTATCAGAGTGCATCGCAAAGTCGGCTCTCGCTCGCGAGGAGTCACGTGGGGGTCATACCCGCGATGACTTCCCCGTCATGGATCCAAATTGGCGTTCAGTCGTGATGATTTGCCGCCTTGACGGCAATGATGTCGAAGTTATTAGGCAGGATCTACCTTGGATGCGTGATGAGCTGATCACTCTATTTGATGTGTCAGAACTTGGTAAGTACATGACCGAAGTCGAAATCAGCCGAATTCCCGGAAAGGTGGCATAGAGATGGCGCATGAAGCCAAATTTCGCGTCTGGCGGGGAGATGCCGGTGAAGGGGCACTGAAGGACTACAACGTGGATGTCAATGAGGGTGAAGTTGTCCTTGATGTCATCCAACGCATTCAGGCGACCCAAGCCTCAGACCTCGCGGTGCGCTGGAACTGTAAGGCCGGTAAGTGCGGCTCCTGCAGTGCTGAAGTCAATGGCCGCCCGCGCCTAATGTGCATGACCCGCATGAATACCTTTGCCGATGATGAGGTCATAACGGTAACCCCCCTTCGCGCCTTCCCGACTATTCGTGATCTGGTAACAGATGTCTCATTCAACTACGAGAAGGCGCGTGAAGTCACAGCGTTTACGCCACCGGAGGGGTTAAAGCCGGGCGAGTACCGAATGCAGCAAGAGGATGTCTCGCGCAGCCAAGAGTTCCGTAAGTGCATTGAATGCTTCCTGTGCCAGAACACTTGCCATGCTATTCGCGATCACGAAGACAATATGACCAGTTTTGCGGGGCCACGTGTTTTGATGCGCGTAGCTGAACTGGAAATGCATCCACTCGATGTCGCCGATCGCAAACATGAGGCCCAAGAAGTCCTAGGTCTGGGTTACTGCAACATCACCAAGTGTTGCACCGAAGTTTGCCCAGAGCACATCAAGATCACCGACAACGCTTTGATTCCACTAAAGGAGCGGGTCGTCGACGTTAAGTACGACCCAATCACTTGGCTCGGTCGCAAGATCCGGGTCCGTAGCGACTAGGCTTGGGTAAATGAGCGGGTCAACCGAGTCGGGTCTGCCCCTGAATCCGGTATATGGCCCGGAGGCACTTGCTGATTGGGATGAATCGGCGCAGCTCGGGGTGCCGGGGGAGTACCCGTTCACGCGCGGTGTTTATGCGTCGATGTACACCGGTCGGCCTTGGACGATGCGCCAGTACGCAGGGTTTGGTACCGCGGTCGAGTCCAATGAGCGTTATCGACAGCTGCTGAATGCCGGTACCACGGGATTATCGGTAGCTTTTGACCTACCAACCCAAATGGGCTACGACTCAGATCACCCATTAGCTCACGGTGAGGTCGGCAAAGTTGGTGTAGCGATTGATTCAATCGTTGACATGCGGATCCTGTTCGACGGCATTGCCCTTGATGAGGTTTCGACATCAATGACTATTAATTCAACCGCCGCGGTTTTGCTTTTGCTCTATCAGTTGGTGGCCGAAGAAAAGGGAGTATCGGCTGACCAGTTGAGTGGCACCATCCAAAATGACGTGCTGAAGGAGTACATAGCGCGCGGTACTTATATATATCCTCCAGCGCAGTCCCTTCGTTTGATCACCGATATTTTCACCTACTGCCGTAACGAGATTCCCAAATGGAATACCATCTCAATCTCTGGCTATCACATGGCCGAGGCTGGAGCCACTCCAGTTCAAGAAATCGCCTTCACTCTGGCCGACGGCATCGAATACGTAAAGGCTGCTGTTGCATCTGGCCAAGACGTTGATGAGTTTGCTCCGCGCCTGGCATTCTTTTTCGTCTCCCGAACAACGATCCTCGAAGAGGTCGCGAAGTTTCGTGCAGCGCGCCGGATGTGGGCCAAGATCATGCGCGAACGTTTTGGCGCTAAGGATCCGAAGTCATGGATGCTGCGGTTTCACACCCAGACCGCGGGCGTCCAGTTGACGGCGCAACAGCCTGAAGTAAATATGGTCCGAGTTGCGGTTCAGGGGTTGGCTGCCGTACTTGGTGGCACGCAGTCGCTCCACACCAACTCTTTTGATGAGGCGATGGCATTGCCGAGTGAAAAAGCGGCACGCTTGGCGCTACGCACTCAGCAGGTACTCGCCTATGAAACCGATGTATGCGCAACGGTTGACCCGTTTGCCGGTTCATATGTCATTGAGTCACTGACCGACGATATTGAAACAGCTGCAACTGCATTGATCGCGCGCATCGACGATATGGGTGGAGCAGTAGCTGCCATCGAACAAGGTTTCCAAAAAGCTGAGATCGAGCGCTCGGCCTATGACATTGCACTGCAAATTGATAGTGGCACGCGAGTAGTTGTTGGCCTTAACAAATTCACCACCGATGACAAAGAGCATTACCCCCCACTTCGGGTGAACCCTGCGATCGAGGCCGAGCAATCGGCTCGGCTTGCGACTTTGAGGGAAAGCCGCGATAACGGCGAAGTCGAAAGACTGCTTGCTGTTATCCGCGAAACCGCAAAAGGCGATAGCAACTTGCTATACCCGATGCGTGATGCCCTTAAAGCCCTTGCAACCGTTGGCGAAGTCTCCGATGCATTGCGCGATGTTTGGGGCTTATTCGAACCAACCGATCGGTTCTAATGCTGGCGCGCAAGGTTGTGTTGGACTGTGATCCGGGCCATGACGACGCCATCGCGATCATGCTGGCCTGCGCGAGTCCAGAGATTGACCTCATTGCGGTAACAACGGTTGCGGGCAATGTCACCCTAGAACACACCACCCGTAATGCCCTTAGAGTGCTGGACCTAATTGGGCGAGCCGATATACCGGTCGCAGCTGGTCGCGATCGACCACTTTTTCGGGATTTATCCACCGCGGCGGTGATGCATGGTGAGAGCGGGCTAGCCGGGCCGCTGGAAATTGAGCCCAGCCGCGGGCCATCCGACTTGACCGCCCTCCAATTGATTGAACAAGTACTCGTGTCGGCGGCAGAGCCAGTGACTTTGGTAGCTACCGGGCCACTGACCAATATCGCTGATGCCATAACCGAACTCCCTGAAATTCACGCTCGGATCCGCGAAATAGTGATTATGGGCGGCGCGGTCGAGTTGGGTAATTGGACACCAGCCGCCGAGTTCAATATCTGGGTTGATCCCGATGCGGCAAAAATTGTTTTCGAATCCGGCATCCCACTTACGATGATCGGGCTTGAGGTAACCCATAAGGCGTGGTTAACCGATGAGCATGCCGAGCAACTACGCGGCTCCGGGCGCCCGGGTGAGTTCGTGGCTGAACTCCTAGATCACTTTGTGAAATTTCACCAAGACCGGTTTGGCTGGCCCGGGGCACCGATCCATGACGCCGTCACGATCGCCCACCTGATCGACCCAACTTTGGTCACAACACTGGCGATGAATGTGCAAATTGATACGGTTTCATCACTGTGTATGGGGAGAACCGTAGCTGATCGCTGGTCCGTTACCGGTCTTCCGGCGAATGTAAACGTTGGACTAGATATTGATCGTGACCGTTTCGTTACCCTTTTACTGGGCCGTTTATCACAACTTGCCTAAGAATCCCGTGGGTGAACATTGACCCCCGGTTGGGGACTATAGTCAGGCCCAATAATCCGCTCTCACAAGGAGATAAATGAAGACCAACTTTAAGATTGTGGCGGCAGTTCTTGCCGTATCGGCACTCGGCCTTGCTGGCTGCAGTAGCAGCAGCACGAGCACCGCGACTTCGGCGGCGCCATCGGCGGCTGCAGCCACAAGTGCGCCGGCAGCAGAAGCAGCGCCGGCCAGTGAGGCGCCAGTAGCACCGGCACCTGCAGCTCTAAAGGCGTGCCAGGTCACCGATGTCGGTGGGGTTGACGACAAGGGTTTCAACCAGAAGGCCTACAAGGGTGTCACCGATGCAGGTGCGAAACTCGGAATTGTTGGTTCAGTACTTGAATCACAGGCCGAGACCGATTACGTCCCCAATATTCAGTCCTTCGTGGATCAAGGTTGCGGGATCATCGTCACGGTCGGTTTCCTCTTAGGTGATGCCACCAAGGAAGCCGCAAACGCAAACCCAACGATTCCTTTCTCAATCGTTGACTACGCGTATGCCGA
>CAMBQX010000045.1 GCA_945870085.1 Bifidobacterium breve
TGCCCGTTCCGAAGGCAGCAAGCCAACAGGTATGCTTCACGTCGCAGGATTTCCTGCGCCACGTCCGGGTGGCGGAATAGGCAGACGCGCTAGCTTGAGGTGCTAGTTCCCTTTGCGGGGAATGGGGGTTCAAGTCCCCCCTCGGACACCAGATCGTGTTAATCAAGAACGGGTAGCGATCAGGAAGAACCCGGGACCATTTGGGTTTACCCGGTCGAGGATTCCGTAGGTGAGCGTGCCTAGGCCTAATTCCTGCAGAATGAATTCAATATCAGGAAGTTCAAGCCAGTTGGCGTAGGAGTTTGGACCGCCAGCAAAAGTGCCTTGGCTGGTGTCATGTTCATACTCGTAGCGGTGAAGACAGATATCTCGTCCGTGCCACGATCGTAATTCATCCAATTGCGGTCGGAACCTGTCTTTACCAGCCATACCCGGTAACGCATCTGAATCGAAGAAGTGCGAATGCAGGAACAAAGTGTCTGCGTGCGCTGCAATCGCTTCAAGGAAACCGATCGGATCGACCTGGTGGTAAAGGATCCCGCTCGCCCACCCGATATCAAAACGATCGGTTGTCGAGTTCAGATAAGCATTTACGTCACCGTAAAGCAGTTTCGCATTTAGACCCAGTAACTCTTTCACCACCAAACACTTCAAATATGCAGTTCGGCTAGCTTCTACTGACGTCACACTTGCGGCTCCCGCCCACTCCAAAGAAGCGGTGTGATACCCCTCGAACGGCCCCAGCTCCAAAATCGATTTCCCTTTGAAGCCACCAGGTATCGCGGTTCCTGCCCAAGGGACCCTGGTATCAACTTCGGGATCGAAATGATTAATCCACCCTGCGGTGACACCTAGATCATTGGGGAAAGCCGAGATCCACTGGTTTGCAAAAATGTCTACCGTCTGCTGCGGTGATGGCGCATCTACTGCGAAGTCATGTCGCGACACCACTTCTCCCCCGAGTGCGCGGCGTAAGCGCCCCTTCACTCGGGTAGCCAAACTGCGATGAGTGGGATTGTTTTGAGCCATTCCGCGAGCATAACGCGCGCTCAGTCGACCTGATGAGTCCTTCGTCCGAAATCAATAGCTGCACACGGCAAACTACCATTTCTTGAGTGCGAAGTACCAAACATAGAAACCGCCAAGAACCGGACCAACGAACAGCATCAGGTAGGGCGGCAACCCACCTACATCTTTCGTGATGCTAGTGACCGCTGACACAACAATTGCGACCGTGATCAAGAGCGCAATTGCAGAGAAAACCCATTTCTGTGGGGCTCTAACCGACCACGGCGCCGGGGCCGCTCCCTCAACAGCTTCACTCATATTTTGATGATGGCATATCAGGGCCCATCACGCACTTCCAGAGGTATTCCTTGGGGGCTACGTCGGCGCAATGAACTCATATGAGCGATAAACCGTTGCCACGCGAACCGAGTACTCCGAGTAGAACATCTCCCGGCCAAGCCGCTGCGCCTCCACATGCTCGGCGAGCTCCTTCCAGGCAGCCGCGGATGCGTCATCCGCGAAATAAGCGACTGTTATTCCGAACCGAGTTAATGGGTCTCGCGCACTGGCATGCTCGATATAGCCCGGCTGCTCACGTACTAACTCATCCATCCGCAAAGACCAAATTGCATACTCACCCTGATGGTGCTCGGTTCGAACGGAGGTAAATATCACTGCGACATAGGCATCATTTGCGGGCACGCAGTTAGAGTACCGTCATGTTCATCAGCCCAGAGCAGATCAATTCGTACGCCACGGATGGGGCTGTGGTGGTTAGGCAAGCCTTCACTAGCGAGGAGGTGGCCGAAGTTGCGGCCGGTATTGAGGCGAACTTAGCTGCGCCGGGGCACCTTGCTCTAGTCGCATCCGAGGCTGATGATCCAGGCTATTTCGTTGAGGATTTCTGCAATTGGTCAAGGATCAGTCAGTATGAGAGTTTCATAAGAAATTCTGCCGCGGCCACCATTGCAAAGCAATTGATGCAAAGTGAGCAGGTTAGGTTGCACCACGACCACCTGCTGGTCAAAGAAGCCGGCACCAGACAGCGCACCCCGTGGCATCAAGACCAGCCGTACTACAACATTTCGGGTAGCCAGAACGTCTCGATGTGGATGCCGGTTGACCCGGTCCCGAGGGAGTCGACGTTGGAGTTCTTAGCCGGAAGTCACCTTGGACCTTGGCTCATGCCCCGCACCTTTCAAGGGGGCCAGGCTAAATGGTTCCCCGAGGGCTCATTGGGCGATCTCCCTGATATAGAAAGCGATCGCGATTCCTTTCGAATACTCGGCTGGGATCTTGAACCTGGCGATGCCGTCTTTTTTCACATGCTCACCTTGCACGGTGCTCCAGGATCACAAAGCCGGCGCCGAGTGTTTTCGGTGCGGTTCATCGGTGACGATGCCCGGCACGCAGTGCGAAACTGGCGGACATCACCGGAATTCAAGGGTCTGGCGGAGCAACTGCCTGACGGCGCGCCATTTGACCACCCGCTTTTCCCGCTGTTAACCAACTAACTAACTTGCGGCTAATCGCGCGCCGCCAACCTAGCTCTTAGGGCTTCACGCTTGTTCTCAAAACGGTCTGCCGCAACTTCCATGTCTTCAAGAAGAACTGAGAGCTCAATGCGGGCCTGCTCACCTTCGGCGCCGAAATCAGCCCGCTCAAACACCCGCCACTTACGGAGCACCGGCATTAGCACCTCGTCTTTGTGTTGGCGGAGGTCATAAATACCGGCCACCGCAATTTCAACTGCCTTGCGGGTGAACCCTTCGATACCGTTTCCGGGCATCGCGAAATCCCGAACACTTGCGGTGACGGCGCGCATCGTGGCATCAGGAGTCAGATCGAATGCGGCTTCCATTAGGTTGCGATAAAAGATCATATGGAGGTTTTCGTCAAGGGCAATTCGCGCAAGGAGTTGCTCAGCAATTGGATCTCCGGTTGCAATGCCGGTATTGCGGTGCGATACCCGGGTAGCAAGTTCTTGGAATGAGACATACGACAGCCCCGCGAGCACGCCTGGGTGTATCGCTTGGAAGCCTTCGGTCATGTGCACCATGCGCGCACGCTCAAGAGCGATCGGGTCAATTGACCGCGTAACAAGTAGGTAATCGCGGATGGCCATACCGTGGCGGCCTTCTTCGGCTGTCCAGCGCCCGACCCAATGGCCCCACGGACCATCAAGCCCCAAAAAGGTTGCGATTTCGCGGTGGTAGCTGGGGAGATTGTCTTCGGTAAGCAAGTTAACAATCAAACTTGTGCGGGCAACATCACTAAAACGCTGCTCCTCCGGGGTCCACTCCTTGCCCTCGAGTGGACCGGCGAAGTCCTCGCCGAGGCTCCACGGGATGTACTCGTGCGGGAACCATTCCTTTGCCTGACTTAAGTGACGATTGAGCTCAACTTCTACAACGGGCTCTAAATCCAAGAGCAGCCGCTGCTCCGAAAAACTGTCAACAAAGGTAGTCACTGACTCAGTATTCCAGATGGCTCGTTCATTGCCACTCAGAGCCCTCGGACCTTGGGTGTGTCGACCCGTACGACCTTGCCGCGCACGGAATTAAACAGGACTAGAGCAACATCCCGCAGTAGGCGAGTGCCATTCTCACTAAACGGCCTTGCCCACCACTCATTTCAGCTTGAAAATTATGGGATGCTGCTTCAGCGGGGCTTACCCAAACTAGGTCCAATGAATCCTGCGAGGGTGCGCAGTCACCAAAGATTGGGACGACAAATGCCATTGCGACGCAATGCTGCCGCGGATCGTGGAATCCGGTGACAGTTGGGTCGGGGAAATATTCAACAACCGTGAACGGTTGCGCGGTGACAGGTATCTGCGGCATCGCCATGGAACCTAGGTCCTTCTCTAGGTGCCGGATTAAAGCGTCGCGAATACGTTCGCCATAGAGCACGCGACCAGAAACTATTGCGCGGCTGATGCTGCCATCTGGCATACCTCTAAGCAAAAGGCCAACCTTGGTGACCTCGCCATTTGCATCGGTTCGCACCGGCACGGCATCGACATAAACAACGGGAAGGTGGCCACGCGCAATTGCCAACTCTTCGTCGGTTAGCCATGTAGTCCGGGTATCAAGGATATCTCTCACAGTCGCACCCTAATCGGTGCAGCAAGCGATCTCGCAGAACGGCACGTTGACCGCCCCGGACCCAAAGCCAATAACTAGAGTGAGGGCATGAGCACATCCACCCCGCGTAATGATGGCCCCGCTCGCCCAGACGGCACCGAGTACTCGGTGCAGAAGCCAGAGGCCGATTGGGCCGCCGAATTGACCCCGCAGGAGTACCACGTTTTACGGGAGGCCGGCACCGAGGCCCCATTTGTTGGTGAGTACACCGATAGCAAAACCGAGGGGGTCTACTCGTGCCGGGCCTGCGGCGCTGAGCTATTTCGGAGTGCTGGCAAGTTCGACTCACACTGCGGATGGCCCAGTTTCTTTGAGCCCCTCGCCAAGGATTCGGTGGTCTATTTGGAAGATGCGTCTCTCGGCCGAAGTCGAACCGAGGTGCGCTGCGCCGCCTGCGGCGGCCATCTCGGCCACGTTTTTGAAGGGGAGGGCTACGACACGCCGACGGATCTACGCTATTGCATTAATTCCATCTCACTACGGATGAATCCGGTGGCCTCCCAGACCTGAAATACCCGCTGATTCGGCGCGCCCGTCAGCCCGGCAGCCGGGGCTGCACGTACCCTGCTGAAGTGAGATCAGTACCCCCAACAGGAGACGCCTTCGCCGAAGCTTTAGTAAGCGTGCGTGCGTGCGCGGTTCGCCCTGAATTCCGCCTTGATGAAGCCCCCGCACCCTCACGATTGGCTCCCAGTGCCATGGCCTTGACCGTGGAATCCGCGGATCCTGACGCCGATCACGCTTCTGGCCGCTTCGTTTTATTACATGATCCAGACGGGGTCGACGAATGGGCCGGAACTTTTCGTGCGGTGATATTCGTCCGGGCCGCCCTTGAACAAGATCTCGTCGGTGACCCACTGCTGCACGAGGTTGGGTGGACTTGGCTCATTGAGTCACTGGCTGCGACGGGGGCGGAATGCACCCAGGCCGGTGGCACCATTACTTGCAGTTCGGGCCGGTCCTTTGGGTCAATGTCTGACCGCCCTGCCGATGGCTTCGTCGAGATTCGCGCATCTTGGACGCCAATTACCACCGATGGTTCACCCGTCGAGTTAGTGATGGATCGTCACGTCGGGGCTTGGATTGAGCTCTTGGCACACGCGGGTGGCCTGATGCCGATGCCAAATGGCATCACCCAAGTCATTGCCCCCCGCAGACGCAAACGCGGTTGAGCACCATCAAGCCCAAGAGCGAATTTACGTTGAATGCTGAGCCTGAGTTGACCGACTCGGATGCTGGTGCTCCATTACCTATCCCCTTCACCCCTCGTGAACCCGTACCTGATGTCATCACCAAGGTGGTTGCTCTCCAGGCTTATGCGGATCGTTTACGTGGGGGCAGCGGCCCCCTCGCATTAGACGCCGAACGCGCCTCGGGATTTAAATACAGCCAGCGGGCTTATCTGGTGCAACTGCGCCGCGCGGGCGCGGGCACCGCCCTTATTGATCCAATTTCACTCCCGGATCTATCAGTAATCCAGGCGGCCACCGAAGGCGTCGAATGGATATTGCATGCGGCTACCCAAGATCTGGCCTGCCTGGCCGAAGTGGGCCTGCGCCCCTCAAAACTTTTCGACACTGAACTAGCGGGCAGACTGCTCGGCCGTGAACGCGTCAGTCTCGGCCCCCTGGTTGCCAGCGAACTTGGTGAGCATTTGGAGAAGGGCCACGGTGCTGCGGATTGGTCCTTACGTCCGCTGAGTTCGGCCCAGTTACTGTATGCCGCACTCGACGTCGAGTTACTGGCTGAACTTCGCGAGGTGATGTACGCCGAGCTGGAACGCGACGGCAAGCTTTATTGGGCTCTCGAGGAATTTGAGGCGCTGCTGACATTTACCCCGCGTGATCGCGGCGACGACCCATGGCGCCGCACCTCTGGAATACATAAGATTCGAAAACCCAGAGCACTTGCTGTGGTGCGGGCACTTTGGATGGCACGTGACACCGTGGCGCAACGCGAGGACATAGCACCGGGTCGGATCTTGCCCGATGCCGCGATTGCCGCGGCCGCGACGATATTGCCGACGACCGCTGATGCCCTCGGTGAGATCAAGGAGTTCAATGGTCGTGGTCAAACCCGCCGCCGAGCAACTTGGTGGGCCGCAATTAGCGCAGCTTTGGCACTCTCCGAGGCAGAATTGCCGGCGGCATCGCTACCAAGTATTGGACCGCCAGCACCGCGGGCCTGGGCGGAGCGGGACCCAGAAGCATTTGCGCGCCTAGAGGCGGCCCGCGCGGGCTTAAAGAAGATTTCCGAGCAGGTGCAGGTGCCCGTTGAAAATCTCCTTAGCCCTGAACTCGTGCGCCGGGTTTGCTGGACTCCCCCGATCGCACCGGTGCTACTGGCCGATCTGCTGCAAGCCGGTGGCGCCCGACCTTGGCAAATCGAATTGGCCGGAACAACATTGCAGGGCGCCCTTACCGCCAAGGTGCAACCGAAGGTTACTGACGAGTAATATCGGGGTATCCGACTCGAGGAGTACCCGTGAGCTCAACCCGGCAAGGCACGAAACTAGTCCAGGAAGTTGTCTATGTCGATGGAGTCCGCACCCCTTTCGGTAAAGCTGGTAGCGCACTAGGTGGAGCCAGAGCTGACGACCTAGTGGTTAAAACTTTCCGGGAGTTACTTAGACGCAATCCGAGCCTGCCCCCGGCGCGCATTGATGACGTAGCGGTCGCCGCTACCACGCAGATCGGCGACCAAGGGCTAACCCTGGGGCGCACCGCCGCCATCTTGGCCGGCCTTCCGGTATCAGTACCCGGCTATTCGATCGATCGGATGTGCGCTGGCGCGCTGACCGCGGTTACGACTTTATCGGCGGCAATCATGGCCGGGGCCTACGACGTCGCTCTCGCCGGCGGCGTCGAGCACATGGGTCGACACCCGATGGGTGAAGGCGTTGACCCAAATCCGAGATTTTTGGCCGAGCGGTTGGTTGACCCTGAGGCGCTGCAAATGGGAAAGACCGCTGAGAATCTGCATGACCGTTTTGGTCAGCTAACCAAAGCCCGGGCCGATGCATTCGCGGTAGCCTCCCAAGAAAAAACGGCAAAGGCGTTCGCAAATAATTTATTGCAACCAGAGATTGTCCCCGTCGCGGTACGTAACGCGGATTTAGGCTGGGATTTGGTAAGTGTTGACGAATGCCCGCGCCCGGGTACCACGATCGAGGGCCTAGCCACCCTCAAGACTCCTTTCCGCTCCCACGGACGCGTTACCGCCGGTAACAGTTCTGGGTTAACCGACGGGGCTACGGCTTGCCTGCTCGCAAGTGAAGCCACCGCCGATGAACTTGGCCTAATAAAGAAGATGCGCATGGTCGGCTTTGCTTTTGCCGGGGTGGAGCCCGAGGTTATGGGAGTTGGCCCGGTACCGAGTACCCAAAAGGCACTTGATCGTGCAGGTTTAACGATCTCCGATATCGACATCTTCGAAATTAATGAAGCCTTCGCGGTTCAGGTACTCGCATTCTTGGATCACTTCCAGATCGCCGATGACGACCCGCGAGTGAACCCGCTCGGCGGCGCCATTGCGGTTGGCCATCCCCTCGCAGCTAGCGGCATCCGCCTGATGAGCTATCTGGCTAAGGATTTTGAAAACACTCCGTCGGCCCGTTACGGCATCACCACGATGTGTATCGGTCTTGGGATGGGCGGAACCATAATTTGGGAGAATTTGGCCAGCCAAGGGAGCCCGGCGTGAGTAACGAAAGTGCGGTAACGAAAATCTCCTCGGTTTTTGTTGACGAGGTAGTAACCCACGCAAAATTGCGAATACTAGAATTGCCGCTGGGTGCCGGCAAGCTCGCCCTCATCACCCTTGACAATGACCAGGATCACACTCGCCCGTCAACATTTGGCCCGCGCGGTTTAGCTTCCTTGGATGCCGCATTAGATGAAATCGCGCTCACTCAAAATATCGCCGCGGTGGCCATCACCGGTAAGCCATTTATTTTTGCGGTAGGCGCCGATCTCAGCGGCGCGGATCTCATCGATAGCCTCGAGACCGCCCGCGCTATCACCGAACTGGGGCACCGGGTATTTCGGCGCTTTGGTGAGTTGACGGTACCTTCATTTGCGTACATCAATGGTGCAGCGATGGGTGGTGGCCTTGAAGTCGCATTGCATTGCACCTACCGCACTGTCTCAACCGGAGCTGCTGGGTTGGCACTTCCCGAAGTTTTCCTTGGCCTGATCCCAGGCTGGGGCGGCACCTGGCTGCTGCCGAATCTAATTGGTCCGACGAACGCACTTAAGGTGATCATCACGAATGCGATGGCCCAAAACAAACAAATGAAGCCCAATGACTTAATGAAACTCGGGATAGCCGATGCCGCTTTCGAGCCCGCTGATTTCCTCGAGCAGTCAATGCGGTGGACAGCGAAGGTGCTTCTCGGCGAAGTTCAGGTGGCGCGACCCGAACCAGATCGCGACAGCTGGGATGACGTCGTTAATGCGGCACGTGCCGGACTAGAAGTCCGATTACACGGAGCCACCCCGGCCCCGTATGTGGCTTGTGACCTGATTGCGGGTGCAAAATATCGAACTCGAGATGAGGGTTTCACCGCTGAAGACGATGCGCTTTCAGTTTTAATGATGGGCGCCGATCTGCGGGCCAGCCTGTATTCGTTCAATCTGGTTAACAAGAGAGCCCGTAAGCCCGTCGGAGTGCCCGATAAGTCACTTGCTCGGCCGGTAACAAAAATTGGTGTAGTCGGTGCTGGGCTCATGGCAAGTCAGTTAGCGCTACTTTTCGTGAGGCGCCTTGAGGTACCCGTAGTGATAACCGATCTAGATGGTGCTCGAGTAGAAAAGGGTTTGGCGTACGTGCACGGTGAAGTCGATGCCATGGTGGCCAAAGGCCGGCTCTCTCCCGACAAGGGCAACCGGCTAAAAGCTCTGGTAACGGGAAGCACTTCCAAATCAGATTTTGCTGATGCAGACTTTGTTATTGAGGCGGTTTTCGAGAATCTTGAAATCAAACAGCAAGTGTTCGCCGAGGTTGAAGCGGTCGTATCTGATACCTGCATTCTGGCCACGAATACCTCGTCACTTTCAATTTCCAAGATTGCCCAGAATTTGAAGCACCCTGAACGGGTGGTGGGCTTCCACTTCTTCAATCCAGTTTCCGTAATGCCACTTCTTGAAATCGCGCGTGGAACTAAGACCGACGATGCCACCTTGGCTACGGCATTCGCGGTAGGAAAGGTGCTGAAAAAATCCTGTGTCCTTGTCAAGGATGCGCCCGCGTTTGTAGTTAACCGACTCCTCACCAGATTTCTCGGCGAGGTGACGCGCGCGGTCGATGAGGGCACCGATTTTGCGGCAGCCGACAGTGCCTTAGACCCACTTGGCCTACCACTTTCGCCATTTGTGCTGCTACAACTTGTTGGTCCGGCGGTTGCCTTCCACGTTTCGGAAACCATGCATGCGCAGTTCCCTGATCGCTTTTACGTTTCCGAAAATCTACGCCGCTTGGTAGCTGCCGGAAAGACCAGCATCTATATTTGGGATGCCAACGGCAAGCCCTCGGTAGACCCAGATGTAGCGGCCCTTTATGTACAAGGACCCGTTCAACTCAGCGCTGAGCAGGTGCGCACCAGGGCGCTTACCGCCTTGGCTCAGGAGGCCAAATTGCTACTGGATGAAGGGGTGGTGGCTGCTGCCGAAGATATTGACTTGTGCATGCTCGTCGGCGCCGGGTGGCCGTTTTGGCTCGGTGGATTAACCCCCTACCTCGACCGCACCGGTATTAGCGAACAGGTCAACGGGAAGAAATTTGCGGGCTAACGTCGAAATTAACTCGCTACTGAACCAGATTCGGTTTTGTCTGCCTCTTCATCGATTCGGTGCGCCACTGTCTCGACAATTCGCCGTGAAATATCTTGTGCCGTCAAGCCGATCTCGGTCATGATTTGGGCTCGTTTACCCTGCTCTAGGAATTCAGTTGGGATCCCAAAATTTCGCACGCTCACATCAAGGTCGTGGTCGCGCAACAACTGGCTTATTGAAGAACCCACACCACCATCTCTTATTCCATCCTCGACAGTGACAACCAATTTCGCCGCGCGCGCCAACCCCACGAGTGCTGGTGAGCAGGGTTTCACCCAACGCGGATCAACGACCAATACCCCAATCCCCTGCGCCCGGAGTCGTTCGGCAACTTCAATGGTCAAAGTTGCAACTGCACCTATGCTCACAATCAGCACCTCTGGGTCACCAGACTCCGCGATTACGTCGAGGTCAAAGATCATGCGTAATGCGGGAGCCGCAGCTGCAAGTGCACCCTTCGGGAAACGAATAACGGTTGGAGCATCATCGACTAACACGGCTTCGCGCAGCGCCGTTCGCAATGTTGATTCATCGCGTGGGGCCGCTATGCGGAGCCCGGGCACCACCTGCAACATCGCCATATCCCACATGCCGTTGTGACTTGCTCCATCATCGCCGGTCACCCCTGCACGATCAAGTACGAAAGTTACCCCCGCCTTGTGTAAAGCGCAGTCCATCAAAACCTGATCGAAGGCACGGTTTAGGAAAGTCGCATACAGCGCCACCACCGGGTGTAGGCC
>CAMBQX010000046.1 GCA_945870085.1 Bifidobacterium breve
GGCTATAAGGGTGCTTATATCCATGATCTTGCGGCGGCCATTGTCATTGCGCGCCCGAGCATCAAAGAGTTACCGATCGAAGAACAGTTCATCTCATTTCGTGAAGCCGCCTACGCTCTTCAGCTAAAGCAGCAGCAGCAGGTTCTTGAACAGTTCCGGACACATTTTGACGTATGGGCATCTGAGCGTGCGCTGCATGAGTCAAATTCGGTTGAGCACGGGATGGATCGGCTGCGAGCGCAGGGCCATGTGTATGAGCTTGATGGAGCAGTGTGGTTGCGTACCACGGATTTTGGTGACGATAAAGACCGGGTATTGATCAAAGCCGATGGCGAATACACATACTTTGCATCCGATACTGCCTACTACGTAGACAAACGTGAGCGCAACTTTGATATTTGCATTTATTTACTCGGTGCAGATCATCACGGATACGTGAATAGGCTGCGGGCCGTTGCTGCTTGCAACGGTGATCAACTCGATCAGGTAGAAGTCCTTATTGGACAGTTGGTAAAAATCACTCGTGGTGGTGAGGAAGTAAAGCTGTCAAAACGTGCCGGCAACATCGTCACCCTTGATGAGTTCGTTGACGAAGTGGGGGTCGATGCCGCAAGATACTCGCTGATCCGGTACCCCGTGGATTCTCCGTTGACCCTTGACCTTGAGGTCATCACGCTGCGCAGCAATGACAATCCAGTTTTCTACGTCCAGTACGCCCATGCGCGCATCGCCTCGGTACTGCGGAACGCTGCCGAGCTTGGCATAGCTTGGCGAGACCTTAATTTTGACGGTGGCTTACTTTCAGATGAGCGTGAGAATGAACTCCTTGGCGCACTCGCCGAGTTCCCGAGAGTTGTGGCCGGCGCGGCTGAGCTTCGCGAACCCCATCGGGTAGCTCGCTATCTTGAGGATTTGGCATCGATCTACCACCGCTTCTACGACAGCTGCCGGGTTTTGCCACGCGGTGATGAGGAGTTAACTCCGGAGCAGGTGGCGCGACTTTGGCTATGTGCCGCGACTCGCCAAACGGTTTTCAACGGCCTGACATTGCTCGGGGTCAGCGCACCTGATCGCATGTGACCGGCTATCGAATACTCTGCGCCTGTGCTCAACTCCGAATCTTCACTCAGCGCCACTCCCGCTGCTGACTTAAACCACGCGATCTGGCCGAAGTCGGCGCTGCGTAATAGCGCGGGCGCACTTGAGATTGCCGGCGTGGATTGTCGCGATTTAGTTGCGGAGTATCAGTCGCCGGTGTATCTAATTGATGAAGGGGATGCTCGAGCAAGGGCCCGCCTCTTTCGTGAGGCCTATGAAACTTCTGGAGCAAGTATCGTTTACTACGCGGCTAAAGCGTTCCTAGCGACCGCAATCGCGAGATGGGTCACCGAAGAAGGCCTTGGTATTGACGTTGCATCTGGCGGTGAGCTCGCGGTAGTTCTGCGCGCAGGGGTGCCGGGGCACCGCATTTTGATGCACGGCAACAACAAGTCCATGGCTGAAATAGAAATGGCGTTGGCTGCCGGGGTTGGGCGCATCGTCATTGATTCATTCGATGAGATTGTTCGCGTAGCTGATGCTGCGACCCGAGCTGGCATCGTGCAGCAGGTTTTGGTCCGGGTAACTGTTGGTGTGGAGGCGCACACCCACGAGTTCATCGCCACGGCGCACGAGGATCAAAAGTTTGGGCTCTCGGTCGCCGCAGGCGATGCGGCCGAAGCAATTAGGCGCATCGTGAAACTACCGTCACTATCCTTTGCTGGATTGCATTCACATATTGGATCGCAGATTTTTGACGCATCCGGCTTTGATGAGGCCGCTCGGCGAGTAGCCGCCTTCACCAGATCACTTCGTGATGATCAAGGGGTGGTTGTCCGCGAACTCAATCTAGGTGGTGGCATGGGCATCGCTTATGTCGAAGGGGATGATCCACTTGAAGTGGCCGCGATGGCCCAGCAAATCTGCTCAGTGGTGCGCACCGAATGCGAATTGGCCGGTATCGAGCTGCCCGAGTTGGCATTTGAGCCCGGCCGAGCAATTATCGGGCCAGCCGGAGTGAGTATCTATGAAGTCGGCACGGTAAAGCCGATTGAACTCGATAGTGGTGTTATCCGTACCTATATCAGCGTTGACGGCGGGATGAGCGACAACATTCGCACGGCCCTTTATGGCGCGGATTACTCGGTGGTGTTGGCTTCTCGGGTATCAAGTGCCGAACCCATGTTGACCCGGGTGGTGGGCAAGCATTGCGAGTCGGGCGACATCGTGGTGCGTGATGCCTGGCTACCCTCAGATATCGCACCGGGTGATCTATTGGCGGTGGCGGCAACCGGCGCCTACTGCCGTTCGATGTCTTCCAACTACAACTACTTGCCCAGGCCCGCGGTTATCTCGGCGCAAGATGGCACTACCTCGGTGGTACTGCGCCGCGAAACCATGGATGACTTATTGGCTTTGGATCCTGGTGCCTGACGTACTGGCACCTTGATCTATGGGCACCCGGATCCCCACGGCGATAACCGCACCAACTACTAGCGCCAAAATGAAGTGCCAGACTTGGCCATGGCGCGCCGTTGCTGCCCAGATGGGGGACACCTGGGGTCGACCTGAGAGGCTTAACCCATGTCGCGCTCTTTGACCGTTGCCCTGCTTGGCGGCGGCACCGTAGGTGCCCAAGTTGCCCGCCTGATCGCCTCCAGTGCCGCTGATTTAGAGCAGCGGGTTGGTGCCTCATTGATATTGACCGCGGTTGCTGTGCGCGAGCCCGGCAAAGTGCGTGAGGGGGTACCCGCAGAGTTGATCTCCGCTGATGCCATGGCGGTAGCGACAAGTGGTGTCGACATCGTGGTCGAACTCATTGGTGGTGTTGAGCCGGCCCGCTCACTGATCTTGGCCGCAATGGCGGCGGGGTCAAGTGTGGTGACAGCCAATAAGGCATTGCTCGCGGCTGACGGAGCCACCTTGCATGAGGCGGCGGCTAAGCATGGTGTCGATCTTTACTTCGAGGCTTCGGTCGCGGGGGCAATCCCGTTGCTGCGTCCACTGCGTGAGTCACTTGCGGGTGACCGGGTCACCAAGGTGATGGGCATCGTCAACGGCACCACCAATTTCATGTTGAGCAAGATGGACGAAGAAGGCGCCGATTATGACGAAGTTTTTGCCGAGGCTGCTGAACTTGGTTATCTAGAAGCTGATCCGTCACTTGATGTTGATGGTCACGATGCCGCGGCTAAAGCTGCGATCCTTGCCGAGTTGGCTTTCCACACAAAAGTCACCCTTGACGACGTCTATTGCGAGGGAATTTCAAAAGTTACGGCGGCCGACATCCGTGCAGCGCAGCAAATGGGTTTTGTTATCAAGTTACTTGCTGTCGCGGAGATCAAAGGCGATAACGAAGGCGTGATTGTGCGGGTGCACCCCTCGATGGTGCCGCGTGAGCACCCGCTAGCCAGTGTGCGCGGTGCCTTCAATGCGGTTTTCATTGAGGCAGAATCTGCTGGTCAAATGATGTTCTATGGCCGAGGCGCTGGGGGAGCGCCGACAGCTAGTGCGGTACTTGGTGATGTAGTGGCTGCAGCTCGTAATCGGCTAACCGGTGGTCGCGGCCCTGGGCAAAGCACCTACTCAAAGTTAGTGCCCCTGCCAATTGGTGATGCCATGACTCGTTACTACGTCAATCTTGACGTTGCTGATCGCCCCGGTGTACTCGCTAGCATTGCCGCCGCGTTCGCTAATAACGGAGTCAGTATTCAAGTTGTTCGCCAAGACGGTCATGGTGACGAAGCCGGTTTGCTCGTTCGCACACACCTGGCTAGGGATGCTGATTTGCGGGCCACCGTGGATCAACTTCGTGAACTCGCAAACGTAAAGCGCGTGGTTGGAGTCATGCGTGTCGAAGGCGAGGCCGGGGCATAGTCATGGTGCAACAGTGGCGAGGATTGATTGAGGAGTATCGCGACCGATTGCCGGTAAGTGCGGCAACTCCGGTTGTCACCTTGGGCGAAGGTGGCACACCCCTTGTTTACGCCTGCGCATTGAGTGAAATGACAGGTTGCTCGGTTTGGCTGAAATACGAGGGCGCAAACCCGACCGGATCCTTCAAAGACCGCGGTATGACGATGGCAATTTCTAAAGCCGCGGAAGCTGGTGCGCGAGTTGTTATATGTGCTTCTACCGGTAACACTTCGGCTAGTGCTGCGGCCTACGCGGTAAAGGCTGGCATGGGTTGTGCGGTGTTAGTTCCTGCGGGCAAGATCGCAATGGGCAAATTGGCACAAGCGGTTGTGCACGGGGCGACCTTGCTGCAGGTTGAAGGTAATTTCGATGATTGCCTAACCATCGCGCGTGAGCTAGCCGACAACTACCCGGTCGAGCTTGTCAATAGCGTGAACCCAGCGCGTATTGAGGGTCAAAAAACCGCGGCATTTGAAATCGTGGACATGTTAGGGTTCGCCCCGGATATCCACTGCCTTCCGGTGGGCAATGCAGGTAATATCACTGCTTATTGGAGCGGGTATACCGAGTATCATCGCGACGGCATTGCCACATCGCGTCCGCGCATGTGGGGTTTCCAGGCTGCGGGGGCAGCTCCGCTAGTACATGGTGCGCCGGTGGTAAACCCCGAGACGATAGCCACCGCAATTCGAATTGGTAACCCGGCTTCGTGGGATTTCGCGGTGGCCGCACGCGATGAATCCTCAGGTTTGATTGATCTGGTAACCGATGATGAGATCTTGGCGGCATATCACCTAATCGCGAGCCGTGAAGGTTTGTTCTGTGAGCCGTCAAGTGCCGCCGGTGTTGCTGGCCTGCTGAAGTTGCACGCGGCAGGCGGGCTTGACTCCGGACAGTCGGTGGTGTGCACCCTCACCGGTAACGGACTCAAAGATCCACAATGGGCACTTGCCGGGGCCAAGGATCCAGCTGTTGTTCCGGTTGCGGTCAAGGCCGCCGCACAGGCCTTGGGCCTCGACTCCTGATGGCGGCCGACCTGCGGCGGGATCCGGTGCGTATTCAGGTGCCGGCATCGAGTGCAAATATCGGTCCGGCATTTGACTCCGCGGGCCTGGCTCTTGATATCGTCGATGATTTAGTTGCAATGATTACCGACGACGACGGTGTATTGATCGAAGTGGTTGGCGAAGGTGCTGAAAGTGTTCCACTTGATGATTCGCACTTAGTTGCGCGGGCAATGGCGCGAGGTTTTGCGGTAATGGACGCCCATCCGCGTGGATTCATTCTGCGGTGCGACAACGCGATCCCACACGGCCTTGGGCTGGGGTCATCGGCTGCCGCAATTGTCGGTGGGCTGGCCTTGGCACGTGCCCTTGTAGTTGGCGGTGAAACGTTGCTACCGGATGCGGATTTACTACAGGTGGCAAAATCGATGGAGTCGCATCCTGACAATATTTCGGCTGCCCTTTATGGTGGATTAACTTTCGCTTGGATTAATGAAGCCGGTATCGCCGGACATATTCGCCTCGACCCACACCCGGCTATTCGACCGGTAATAGCGATGCCCGCAGCCGGTTTGCCAACTGCCGAAGCCCGCTTGGCGTTGCCACTGGACGTGGCATTTGGTGACGCGGCATTTAATGTCGCGCGCTCAGCGTTGCTGTTGCACGCGCTGACGAGTGAGCCTGCTCACTTGATGGACGCCACGTCTGACCGTCTCCACCAAGATCGGCGCCGGAAATTGTATGAGCCGTCGTTGGATTTAGTCGAGGCGCTGCGCGCTGCCGGAATCCCGGCGGCAATTTCCGGAGCTGGTCCAAGTGTTCTGGCTTTGGCATCACCCGCAACCGCCGATTTGGTAGCGGTGCTGGCCGGAAACGGGTGGCAGGTGAGCCAGGTCGGGGTCGCCGGTCAAGGGGTGCGCACCGTGCCTATTGCCCTCTGACCCCCGGATCCAGCCGATAATTCGAGTTCGTGTTATGGTAGGGGGGCTCCTCTGATGACGGCCAAGTTGCCGTACTTCCCGAAGTGACAAATTCGAAGCCTTTTTCGGGTATTTGTTTCCGATTGAACCTCGGATGGTCACTTGCGCATCGTGTTGGAGTTCCCAACTAATAAAGGACATGTGTGACCGAAACAACGTCCGCCGCAAAATCAGCCAAAGGCAGCGGCAATGACCTATCAGCAATGTTGCTCCCAGAGCTAAAGCAGGTGGCCTCCAAGTTAGGCATCGCTGGCTCCAGCGCTATGCGCAAGAGCGATTTAGTAGCAGCAATAAGTGACAAACGTAAGGGCAGCGAGCGTTCAAGTGGTGGTGGACGTGCAGCGCGGGCCACCTCCCGCCCAAGTGTCACCCCAGCCGTCGATGCCGAACAGCTCGCCGCGCCGTTGGCCGAATCTGCCGGAGAGGGCAACGCACCTCGCACCGACAACCGTGACAGCCGCGACAACCGCGGGAGCGGCGATCGCAATAATCGCAACTTCAATAACGACCGCGGCGATCGCAATAACCGCAACAACCGTAGTACGGGTAATAACAGTGGCAATGACCGTAACTGGGGAAATGATCGCGGAAACGGCGGAAATGATCGCGGGCCTGATAGCGGTCGCCGTCGCGGTCGGGATCGGTCGCGCGATAGAGGGCCGCGCCGTGAAGGCAACTTCAACGAAGCCGAACTCGAGATTTCACCAGATGATGTCCTGACTCCAGTCGCGGGCATCCTCGATGTCATGGACAACTACGCGTTCGTTCGCACCAGTGGCTACATGCCAGGACCGAACGATGTTTATGTGTCCTTGTCACTCGTCCGCAAGCATGGGCTGCGCAAGGGTGATGCGATTACCGGGTTGGTTCGGCAGTCACCGGAAGGTGAGCGCCGCGAAAAGTTCAACCCACTCGTGCGAATTGAGACCGTAAATGGTGGAGATCTTGAAGCCTCGCGTAATCGTCCGGAGTTCTCCAAGTTAACCCCGTTGTACCCGCAAGATCGCCTGCGCCTAGAAAATGATCCGAGTAATTTGACGACCCGGGTAATTGATCTGGTGTCGCCGATCGGTAAAGGCCAGCGCGGTTTGATCGTCTCGCCACCAAAAGCAGGCAAGACCATGGTGTTGCAAGCCATCGCCAATGCGATCACGGCGAACAACCCAGAGGTGCACCTGATGGTCGTCCTCGTTGACGAACGGCCCGAAGAAGTCACCGACATGCAGCGCTCTGTTAAGGGCGAGGTAATTGCCTCAACCTTTGACCGTCCGGCCGAAGATCACACGATCATCGCCGAACTATCAATTGAGCGTGCCAAGCGCTTGGTTGAACTAGGCCATGATGTGGTGGTGCTACTTGACTCGATGACTCGGCTCGGTCGCGCTTACAACCTGGCGGCGCCGGCATCAGGTCGAATACTCTCCGGTGGTGTCGACTCAACCGCGCTCTACCCACCCAAGAAGTTCTTCGGCGCGGCGCGCAATATTGAAGGTGGCGGTTCGCTGACCATCTTGGCTACGGCCTTGGTCGAAACCGGTTCGCGAATGGACGAGGTTATCTTCGAAGAGTTCAAGGGCACCGGCAATATGGAGCTCAAGTTGGACCGCCGCCTAGCCGATAAGCGGGTATTCCCAGCGGTTGACGTTGACTCCTCTGGTACCCGCAAGGAAGAACTGCTCATGACCCCCGAGGAGCTCAAGATCGTTTGGAAGTTGCGCCGGGTGCTTCACGCACTGGACCAGCAGCAGGCGATCGAGTTGCTTCTCACCAAATTGCGCGATACCAAGACCAATACCGAGTTCCTGATGCAGATCCAAAAGACCACGGCATCAGGCAATGGTGAAGACGATTAGCAGGTAGGTGGCCACGACCCCGATAAAGCCGGATTTCTCGCTGGCTGGCCCGGAATGTAATAATAACCACGCTGCGGTTCACGGTCCCGTTCATTCCGAGCGGGCAGCCGACCCGGGGCTAACAAGAGGAGTTCGCCATGAAAGCCGATATTCATCCGGCATACGCGGAAACCACGGTGACTTGCACCTGTGGCAGTACCTTCGTCACCCGCAGCACCGCGAAGAACGGCAGTATTCACGCCGATGTCTGCTCGCAGTGTCACCCGTTCTACACCGGTAAGCAAAAAATCCTCGATACCGGCGGTCGGGTTGCGAAATTCGAAACTCGTTACGGCAAGGCGGCCGATAAGTCCGCTGACAAGTAGCTTCTGATCCCGGGCGCCGGCCCGGGATCGACCGCGTGTCTCCCCCGTCATGCGGTCGGTCCCTGACCGGCGCCCGGGATTGTTTTATTTGCAAGTAGTTATAGACACCGGGGGTTTTGCCGGCGAATCTCGGAAGGAGGATTGATGTTTGAGTCGTGTGCCGAACTTTCAGTTGAGTACAGCGATCTTGAACTCAAGCTCGCCGATCCAGCCGTGCACGCAGATCAGTCGGTCGCTCGCAGGTACGGGCGCCGGTATGCCGAACTGCGTCCCATCATCACGGTTTATCGCGATTGGGCAGCACTTGCTGACGATGTGGTGGCCGCGACCGAATTAGCCGATGATGACCAGTCCTTTGCCGATGAGCTTCCGGGCTTGATCGAGCGGGAGAAGGCAGCAGCCGAGCACCTAACTCGATTGCTGTTGCCCCGTGATCCACTTGATGACAAGGACGTCATCCTGGAGGTTAAAGCGGGGGAGGGTGGCGAAGAATCGGCGCTATTTGCCGCCGATCTGCTGCGCATGTACATGCGTTATGCCGAACGCCGCGGCTGGACAACGCAAATTATCGACGCGGTTGAGTCTGATCTTGGTGGTTACAAGGACGTGGCTTTGGCGGTTAAGGCGCGCGGTAACCCTGAACCAGGTGATGCCCCATATGCCCGGCTCAAATACGAGGGCGGGGTCCATCGAGTGCAGCGGGTGCCGGTGACTGAATCCCAGGGGCGTATCCACACCTCGGCCGCTGGTGTTCTTGTGTTCCCGGAAGCCGAGGATGTCGACGTTGTGGTTGATCCAAATGACCTGCGGATCGATGTTTTTAGATCATCAGGCCCCGGTGGTCAAAGCGTAAACACGACCGACTCCGCGGTACGAATTACTCATCTGCCTACCGGGGTGGTCGTTTCCTGTCAGAACGAAAAAAGCCAATTGCAAAATAGGGAGCAGGCGATGCGAATTCTGCGCGCCCGGCTGCTGGCCGCCGCACAAGAGCAAGCGGCTCAAGATGCTTCCGATGCGCGCCGCCTACAGGTGCGCACCGTCGATCGTAGTGAGCGAATTCGCACTTTCAACTTCCCCGAGAATCGACTCGCTGACCACCGCGTTGGCTACAAGTCACATAACCTAGACCAGATTCTCGACGGTGATCTCGACGACGTCATCAATGCCTGTTTGGAGGCTGATAACGCGGTGCGATTGGGTGACACCCCATCGTGAGCTGGGATATTGACCACACCACCGGTGGTCGAACCACCGTCCGCGACGTACTCATCGACGCCGAACGTCGATTAGTGGCGGCAGGGGTGCCATCACCAAATGTTGATGCCGCTGAAATTATCGCGTTCGTACTCGGGGTTCGGCGCAACCGATTGATTTTGCAGGATTTAGTTACACCTGCTCAACGGGTGCGGGTAGAGCAGCTCATGACTAAGCGACTTTCCAGGGTGCCGTTACAGCACCTACTAGGTACTGCAGCTTTTCGCCATATTGAACTCCAGGTTGGACCCGGGGTTTTCATTCCGCGCCCCGAAACCGAACTGGTGGTCGAAGCTGGTATTCGCGAATTACGTGAGCTACCAGTTTCGGAGCGAATCGCCGTTGACCTATGTTCGGGTAGCGGTGCGATCGCCTTGTCGATTGGCATCGAGGTTGAAAACTCTAGGGTGTACGCCGTTGAATTAGACGATGAGGCCGTTCGTTGGACCAGGCGGAACCTCGCCGCTCAAGAGGTGGCATTGGCTGCAGCCTGTTCTCGAGTTGATGTGGTGCACGATGACGCCGCCTTGGTTGCCGATCCCGGGCATGGCCTCGCACGGTTGGCCGGTCAAGTTTCAGTTATCGTCGCGAATCCGCCGTATATCCCGGCGCTCATGGTGCCAAGGGAGCCAGAAGTCCGCGATCATGAACCTAAAGTTGCACTTTTTGCCGGTGAAGATGGCCTCGACGTAGTACGCGGGGTACTCCACACCGCGGCAATTTTACTTAAGCCAGGTGGCCTGTTGGTTGTTGAGCATGCAGATGTGCAGGGCGCTGACGCTGGGCTCCTCGGGGTTGCGGGGCTAGCACAGAGTTTGGTCGCGGGCGATGAGCTCGCGCAGCTGGCCAAAATGCCAATCGGCACGCGGGTATGGCCCGAAGTCATCGATCGCAGGGACTTAAATGGGTTGCCGCGGTTTACTATCGCTCGCCGATCTAGTTGAGAAGGGGCCATCATGTTGCGGCTACTGTGCGGAACAACCGCCGAGAACTTAGAGCGGCCACGTTCACTAAATGCTGCTACTTCAGCTGCTCGACGCGGAGATTTAATTCTAGTGCCGACCGAGAGTGTCTATGCACTGGCGACCGACCCATTTAGCAGCCGTGGAGTCGCTTCCCTGCGCAAGGCCAAGAGCCAGTCAAACCAAGTACCGGTGCCAATCATGGTGCCCAGTGCGGCGACCATGAGCGGCCTCGCGGTGCACGTGGGTTTACCGGCGGCCCGGGCGCTCATGCTCAACTTTTGGCCCGGGTTGTTGACCTTGCTCTTTGAGCCGCAGTCAACCTTGGCCTGGGA
>CAMBQX010000047.1 GCA_945870085.1 Bifidobacterium breve
ACGATGTTTTCAACACCTGCCGGCGTGAAGCCAAATAGAATTTGCATTCCGTAGGGCAGCACGGTGTAGGCGAGCATTACACCGGCCGCAAATAGTGGTGTCGCTACGGCAACAAAACCCAAGGCCCAGTACTTTTCATTTCGGCGTAACCCTGGCGTAACGAAGCGCCAGAGCTGATAGAGCCAGATGGGTGAACTGAGGATGATCCCTGCCACGGCAGCAACTTGCATCTGTAGAACAAATGGATCAGCAACCCCGGTTAGAGCCAAAATCACCGTCTGCCCGTTGGCCCGTGCTTGTTCGACCACTGATTCAAAAGGCGCGCTGAGCCAACCAAATAATTGCGGGTAATAGATCCATCCGACGATCATGCCGAGCGCGATGGCGATTCCGGCCTTTAGCAGCCTCGTGCGCAACTCACGTAAATGATCGGTGAGCGGCATCGCTCCCGATTTAACTTGCTTATCGCCTGCCATCTAAAAGTTGTCCCGCTAACTTCCTTAGAAACTAGCTCGCGGATGGCCCTTTCGTCTCAGCAACCTGCTCAGGCTGGGTCTCCGGCTCCGCCGAAGATGGCGCTGCAGCGGGTGCGGCCGAAATGGCGGGCGCTTCCTGATCTGCTGCTGAGACGGTCACTTCGCCGCCGACCAAGCCCTTGGTTTCGGCCTTGAATATCCGCATTGACCGACCCAAGCCGCGGGCTGCATCAGGCAACCTCTTGGCGCCGAATAGAAGAGCGATAATGGCAATAAGGATTAACCACTCTGCGCCACCTAGATTTGGCATACTTAAACCTCCTGGTCTTGCCCGTCGGCGGAACCAACAAGCGTAACTAGATCATATGCTGCCAGGGCAGCGGCCGACTCAATTTTGACACGATTTCGCAGATCCGGCGGCTCAATTAGCTCAGCGTAGCCCCGCAGCGACATAATCAGCCGCACCAGCCAGGCTCCATCATGGGCGGCAATACTTGCTGTGGCGCTGCCATCCGGGTGTTCTTTTACCACCCGCATGGCGTGTACATCCAGAGCCCATCGCACCTGCGGTTGCAGGGTGATGACCGCAGAGAAGGTGTGATTCGGAGCTGAAGCCTCGCCGCTGGGGGCAGCGGTTGACTCGATAATTGCACCGGCACTCGCCTCGACAATGCGATCTATGCGAAAGGTCCGAATCGCTCCGGCTGATCGGCAAAATCCCTCGAGATAAATGCGGCCATCGCTCGATTCCATCCGTAGGGGTTCGACATCTCGGTCCGTGACCATGTCCCCTGCTGCGCCCCCATAGCGAAGGTGAAGTAGTCGATTGTCCTCCAACGCTTTAGCGACAATTGATACAACTGCATCAACTTCTTTTTCGTCCAGAACCACCGGGGCGTCGACTTCACCGACCGCCAGCTGTAGACGATGGGTTGCTGACACGAGCGCAGCGCGATCATGGGATCCCGGTACCTGCGCAAGTAGGCGAAGCGCGACTAGTAAAGACATGGCTTCGGCTGGCGAGATACGAAGGGGTTTGCGCAAAGTCTGCGGATCGAGAACGTGAATGCGCCCGTCATCCCAAAAGTCAATATCGACCAATTGATCGGGGCCGTAACCCGGGAGGCCGCAGACAATAAGGAGCCAAAGATCCTTCTCCAACTGTTCGGGTGATACATCGAAGTGTCTTGCGGCCTCGTTAACTGTGACTCCGTCGTTGACACTTAGCCAGGGCACTAGCGCCAGGAGGCGTGAGAGTCGGCCTATTGCATTTGTGGTTGTGCTCATGAGCTTTCACCACCGTGAAGTTGGTTTATCCGCCGAAGCGAAGCGAGCACCTCATCACGCACAGCTTTTGGCTCTATCACCTGCGCACCCGCCCCCGCTGCACATGCAAGGGACTGCAATTGCTCACCGGTACGCGCGCCGACCACCAGCTCACCAGCCGCATATGGGTCGAGTTTCTTGCTCAGTTTGCTAAAGCGCCTTAGCTCAGCCCCTTGCCCAGCACGGACATAGATCCCGACCTCGAACGGACTATCAGGCGCATAGGAACCGATCAACGCTCGTACCTGAAAATCAGGTGGCATCGGATGCTCTTGTCCTTCGGCGAAAACCTGAACTGTTCCGACGATTCTAGATAGTCGAAAAACTCTATTGGCCGCGCGGTCGTTATCGTGCCCAACCAGATACCAGTGCCCCTCCTGGGCGACCACCGCCCAGGGGTCGACCCGGCGCCTATTCGCAAGCTGTGCATTTCCGGATCGGTAATCAAAGGTGACAACCCTTTGCTCGCGCACCGCGGTGAACAACGGCAAGATGGCGGCATCGGTTTCGGACCATCGCACGTTGACAAGTGGTGAACTATCCGCAGGTGTGGCACCTGCATCCTGTGCTGCTTCGAGCTTACGAAGTGCTGTGGTGGCGGCCGGGCCAATAATGGCCTCGTCCCAAACACTCGCGGCCAAGCTGAGCACCGCGAGCTCCTCGGTGGTAAATGACAAGCCGGTCAATTCGTAATCCGCAAGTGAAATTCGGTAACCTTCAACTTCCCCATTGACATCGGCCACGGTGTCAATGGGGATGCCCATCCCCCGCAGTTCCTCCTTATCCCGCTCGAACATTCGCTCGAAGGCAGCATCGCTCGGGGCGTCTTCGTAACCGGGCACACTTACTTGGATATCGGAACGGCGAACCGCATGCCGACTCGCCATCAGGCAAAAAACAAGATTCAGTAGGCGTTCAGTACGGTCAATTCGCGTTGACGCCATCGAATAACTACCCGACGTTAATCAGATCGATGATAAAGACCAAAGTCTGACCGGCCAGGCGGTGCCCTGAGCCTGCAGCACCGTAAGCCAGTGCCGGTGGTATCACTAATTGACGGCGGCCCCCTACTTTCATCCCGGGAATGCCTTCCTGCCAACCGGCAATTAAACCGTTCAGTGGGAAAGTAATTGATTCACCGCGATCCCATGAGGCATCAAATTGCTCGCCCGATTCAAACTCGACGCCGACATAGTGAACTTCAACGCGACCACCCGCCACTGCCTCGGCACCATCGCCAACAATCAAGTCGGTGATTATCAGTTCGGTGGGTGCTGGCCCTTCGATGAAATCGATCTCAGGCTTAGTGCTCACGTTCAACTCCGTTCCGGGGTCGGTTAAGAAACTGCGGTGACTTGAACAATGAAGATCAAGGTTTCGTCGGGCTCAATCCCAGAACCCTGCGGAGGGGTGGCTCCATAGCCGAGCGAACCGGGGATCAGCAATAGCCGCTCACCGCCCACTTTCATCCCGGGAAGGCCATCTATCCAGCCCTGAATTAAGCCACCGGGATTAAGCGGGAACGAGGCGGGTGCACCTCGAGCCCAGGAAGAATCGAACATGGTCCGACTGCTCAGACCGATCCCGCAGTAGTTAACCTCAACGTTCGCGCCTAATTCAACTGGTGCGCCCTCACCGGTGACTAGATCAAGGGAGCCAAGTTCAGTTGCCGCGGCTGCAGTCGCGGATACGGTCACGGTTGGTACCCCGGCTGGGTCCAACTGCACTACTACCCCACCAATTTCTTGACCCTCCATCGGTACTGACTGCGCTGGCACCGGGGGCTGCGCACTCGCGCAATCGGTGGTGGCATAGGGCGCTGACGCCGCATCGGTGGCCGGCGCGCTACTCGTTATTGCCTCAGTAGTTGAACTACTCGAACAACCCGACAAGAGCAAACTGATACCTAGGGCACCAGCTGCGGCAAGTGATAAGGACGTTTTGTTTATGTGCATTGGCTGATCTTAACCTGTTGTCACATACTTGCCATCAGGCGCTCAACGCGCTCATCCACGGCCAAGAATGGGTCCTTGCACAGAACCGTTCGCTGGGCTTGGTCATTTAACTTAAGGTGCACCCAATCAACCGTGAAATCTCGGTGTTTTTCTTGGGCGCGCCGCACAAAATCACCGCGCAACTTGGCGCGGGTGGTCTGGGGCGGGATCGACTTGGCCGCAAATACGTCAATATCTCTAGAAACTCGGTCGACTAGACCCCTTTGCTCCATAATCGAGAAGAGCCCGCGGTTACGTGAAATATCGTGATACGCGAGATCCAATTGGGCTATTCGCGGGGACGCCAAAGTCAGATCATGTTTGGCCATGTAGCGCTCCAAGAGGCGCAATTTGATGGCCCAGTCAATTTCGCGATCAATAATTGACAGATCATCGCCCTCGATAGCTTTGAGCGCCCGCCCCCAAAGTTCAAGTACCCGGGAGATCGTGACATCGGTGGCCAGTCCACGACGGTCAGCGAAATCAGCTGCCTTTTCGTAGTACTCCCACTGGATGTCCAGGGCCGACAACTCTCGGCCGGTACTCAACTTTACGGTCTTACGCCCGGTCAGATCGTGGCTCATTTCGCGGATTGCCCGGATAGGGTTCTCCAATGACATATCGCGCATCACCACACCGGATTCGATCATTCGGAGAACGAGATCAGCTGTGCCGACTTTAAGCAGCGTGGTGACTTCGCTCATATTTGAATCACCAACAATTACGTGCAATCGACGATACAACTCAGCATCAGCATGTGGCTCGTCGCGGGTATTGATAATCGGGCGGGAACGGGTAGTGGCACTGGACACCCCTTCCCAGATATGGTCCGCGCGCTGACTCACGCAATATTGGGCGCCGCGTGGGGTCTGCAGCACCTTTCCCGCGCCGGTGATGATCTGCCGCGACACCAGAAATGGAATTAACTGGTCGGCCATTTTACCAAACTCTCCGTGCCGTTCGATCAAATAGTTTTCGTGGCATCCATAGGAGTTGCCTGCTGAGTCGGTGTTGTTCTTAAAAAGGTAAATATCGCCGCTGATGCCCTCATCATGCAATCGCTGCTGTGCATCAGCTACGAGACCTTCAAGGATGCGCTCCCCTGCGCGATCATGCACAACAAGTTGCTCGATGCTGTCGCATTCGGCAGTTGCATACTCTGGATGCGAGCCCACATCTAGATAAAGGCGAGATCCGTTGGCTAAGAAGACATTGCTGCTACGGCCCCAGGACACCACGCGCCTGAACAGATACCGGGCCACTTCATCGGGGCTAAGGCGTCGTTGCCCCTTGAAGGTGCACGTGACTCCATATTCGGTCTCGATGCCGAATATCCGCCGGTCCATGAAAACACCATAGGCCAAAATCAGCTGATGAGCTCACTCATTTTGCTGGCGCTGATGCGGCTAAAAGTCCGACGGGGACGGTTACGGTCAAGTACCGCCACTTCTAACTGCGCCGCCGTGAGGACGCGGACCTCCTCGGACCCGAATTTCCCCAAGAGGTCAACCGCCATCTTAACTGCTTGGACCAAAGTAAGACCGGTACGCCAGGCGTCGGCTAAGGCTGCACTGATGGCCTCAGCCGAGCCACCCATCGCCACATAGCCATGCTCATCAGCCACCGATCCGTCGAAACTCAACCGGTACAACTGATCTAGGTCTTCGGTTGCACCGACCTCCGCGACGACGATCTCCACTTCATAAGGCTTTGGGGTCTCGCTGAATATTGTCCCGAGGGTCTGCGCGTAGGCATTTGCCAGACTCCTGCCGGTGACGTCACTTCGGTCATATGCGTATCCACGCATATCAGCAAGGCGAACACCGGCCACCCGCAAGTTCTCGAATTCATTGTATTTACCGACGGCAGCAAATCCGATGCGGTCGTAAATCTCACTGATCTTATGTAATGCCATCGAGGGGTTCTCTGCGACGAATAAGATGCCGTCATCGTATTCAAGAACGATTACACTTCGACCGCGGGCAATACCTTTTCGTGCAAAGTCGGCCTTATCCTTAATTATTTGCTCGGGTGACACATAAAACGGAACGCTCATGGCGCAGCACCTTCTATGACTTTCGCCATTGGCCCATCGGGACGATTCATTCGCTGCGCCACCAGTCTTGTTGACTTGGCCGCGATATCGGACTCCTCAACAATCTGCACGCCATCGGCACTGACAACCGCAACCACCGGGAAGATGCGGCGTGCAAGATCTGGCCCGCCCGTTGCGCTGTCGTCATCGGCTGCGTCATAAAGTGCCTCGAGCGCAATCGCTATCGCTTCGTCAACGCTGATACTGGATTGGTACAACTTCTTTAAGGACCCGCGGGCAAAGAAAGCGCCCGACCCAACAGCGTAGAAATCATGTTCTTCATATCGACCACCGGTGACGTCATAGGAAAATATGCGACCGCGACCACGGCTGAGGTCATACCCCGCAAGTAGTGGCACCACAGCCAAACCTTGCATGGCAAGCCCTAAATTACCGCGCAGCAGGGTAGAGAGCCGGTTAGCTTTACCGTCAAGGGAGAGGGAAAGGCCTTCGATCTTTTCATAGTGCTCAAGTTCAACTTGAAACAATCTAACGAGTTCAATCGCTATGCCAGCGGTGCCGGCGATCCCGATCATCGAGTGCTCATCGGCAACGAAGACCTTCTCGATATCGCGTTGAGCGATCACATTACCCATGGTCGCACGGCGGTCACCAGCCATCACCGCCCCGAAATCACCGCGAAGCGAAACGATGGTCGTGCCATGTGGCGCCAAAGAGTTGGGATCGGCAGAGTTCATTGACATGCGACCTGGGAGCACGTCAGGGGCAAGATCTGCGAGAAAGTCGGCAAATGAAGATGACCCTGTCGCCAGATATGCCTGCGGGAGGCCCAGATGCGCGGTCATTGCCCGCCTTTTTGGACAAATGACTTTACGAAGTCTTCAGCATTCTCCTCGAGTACCTCATCAATTTCATCCAAGATCGAATCCACATCAGCGTCGAGATTAGCTCTGCTGGTGGGCTCAGATGATTTGGTATCGATCTCTTCGGACGTGGTCTCACGTCCGGTGCGGCGCTCGGCCTTCTCCTGCTTGGGCATGGTCATAGTTTATCCGCATCGAGTGCCCTACCTGACAGGCGCTCCCGAGACATCCTCAAGCTCTGTGAACCAGACCCAAATTAACTCACACGACCCATTTGACTTGGCTGATACTGCTGGGCCTCAATTCCCAGGATTTGCACTCAAAGCATCAACGAGATCTTGCGCGGTTGAGCAGGAGTTCAACAGAGACTCGACATGTGCCTTGGTGCCGCGATTCGGTTCGAGAGTCGGGACCCGCAGCAGTGATTGACTTTCCCTGATATCGAACACGACTGAATCCCAAGATGCCGCGGCAATGGACTCTGGGTACCTGCGGATACATTCACCACGAAAGTACGCCCTGGTATCGGTCGGTGGGTCTGTTACCGCGGCCATAACTTGTTCGTCCGTAAACATCCGGCTTAGTCGGCCGCGGCTTTCAAGTTTCGCGGCAAGCCCGCGTTCAGGGCGAATATCGGCGTACTGCAGGTCAATTGCCTGCAGCTTTGCCGAATCCCAACTTAGGTTATCGCGGCTCCGGTAGCTCTCAAGCAACTGCAGTTTCGCGATCCAGTCCACCTCATCGGCGCACGACCAAATATCAGTGGCCAGTCGATCCAACATGTTCTCCCAGCGAGCCAGTACGTCACGGGTTTGCTCGTCGAGATCAGCGCCGTACTTCTCGTCGCAATATTTGCTGGCTAGTTGCCAAAATTCACGTTGGATTTCGATGGAATTAAGCCGGCGGCCGTGATCGAGCGTCAATTGATGTGTCAAGGTTGGATCATGGCTAACCTGGTGTATCTCACGCACCGAGTTTTGGGGCATGAAGTCGTGCCCGTCAAGAAATCGGTCCTCGATCATTGAGAGCATCAGCGCGGTCGTGCCCATCTTCAGATAGGTCGCGGTGTCACTGAGGTTTGCATCACCCACGATCACGTGGAGCCTGCGGTGAAACTCTGGGTCGGCATGTGGTTCATCGCGGGTATTGATGATCGGCCGTTTTAATGTGGTCTCAAGGCCAACCTCAACTTCGAAGAAATCGGCGCGCTGGCTGATTTGATAGCGCAGCTCGCGTCCGTCCTGGCCTATCCCGAGGCGCCCGGCACCGGTGAAGACTTGGCGGGTAATAAAAAACGGTATTAGCGAGCGGACGATGTCAGCGAATGGTGTCGAACGGCGCATAAGGTAGTTCTCGTGGCACCCGTAGGACGCGCCCTTGTTGTCGGTGTTGTTCTTGTAGAGCAATATTGGAAGACCACCAGCACTGGAAGCTGCCAAGCGCGCGGCTTTATCCATCACCATCATGCCGGCTCGATCCCAAAGCACCGCATCCTTTGGATTCGTTACCTCAGGCGCGGAGTACTCGGGGTGGGCGTGATCGACGTATAGGCGTGCTCCGTTCGTCAAAATGACATTGGCCATGCCAAGATCGTCATCCGTCAATTGCGATAGATCTGCGTCAGCACGTGACATGTCGAACCCGCGGGCATCACGCAACGGGTACTCGGCATTGAAGTCCCATTTCGGACCGCGCCTGACCCCGGGCAGTGCGAAATTCGAATATGCATTCACGATCTGCGAGGAAGCAACCATTGGATTAGCCATAGGTTGCCCGGCGACCGAGATCCCGTATTCGGTTTCGATCCCCATGATCCGATGAACGCTCACCTTGGACTCATGGGTTCAAAGGTACTGGCCGGTATTTGCGATGGTGGCGATCGACCGTCCCGCCTCGCTACCCTTCTTGCCCTGAATAAGGGTGCGGATGAACACAATCCGTTCACCCTTCTTACCTGAGATCCGGGCCCAGTCATCAGGGTTGGTCGTGTTAGGGAGGTCCTCGTTTTCGCGGAATTCGTCGACGCAAGCATCCAATACGTGGTGCACTCGAATCCCTTTTTCGCCGGTGGCGAGGAAGTCTTTGATGGCAGATTTTTTAGCACGGGAGACGATATTTTCTATCATTGCGCCAGAGTTGAAATCCTTAAAATAGAGAATCTCTTTATCACCATTGGCGTAGGTGACTTCGAGGAACTTATTCTCCTCGGCCTCGGAGTACATAAACTCCGCCGACCTCTGAATCATCGCGGTGCAAGCCGCAGCAGCATCGCCTCCGTGCTCAGCTAGATCCTCGGCGTGAATCGGTAAGCTCGGCACCAAATATTTACTAAATATCTCCCGAGCAGCTTCAGCATCGGGTCGGTCAATCTTGATTTTCACATCAAGGCGCCCGGGCCGCAGGATGGCTGGATCTATCATGTCCTCGCGATTTGAGGCGCCAATTACAATCACGTTATCGAGAGTTTCCACACCGTCAATCTCACTTAGCAACTGTGGAACGATCGTATTCTCTACGTCGCTCGACACCCCTGAGCCTCTGGTGCGAAATAGCGAGTCCATTTCGTCGAAGAACACGATTACCGGCATCCCCTCCGATGCTTTCTCGCGCGCGCGCTGGAAAACAAGACGGATATGACGTTCAGTCTCACCAACATACTTATTGAGCAACTCTGGGCCCTTGATATTCAAAAAAAACGATCTGCCTTCCTCACGCCCGGTTCGCTCGGCAACTTTCTTCGCCAATGAATTCGCGACGGCTTTCGCTATAAGTGTCTTACCACAGCCAGGTGGCCCGTAAAGCAAAATTCCTTTGGGCGCCTTGAGCGCATGCTCCGCATACAGCTCGGGATGCATAAATGGTAGTTCAACCGCGTCGCGGATGGACTCGATCTGCTCACGCAGCCCACCAATATCACCGTAGTCAATGTCAGGAACCTCTTCGAGAATTAACTCTTCGACTTCGGCCTTGGGTACCTTCTCGTAGACGTATCCAGCGCGCACATCGAAGAGCAATGAGTCACCGGCGCGAATCTTTGAGTCTCGCAGCGGCCCAGCAACGCGCACCACGCGTTCCTCATCGGTGTGTCCGACAACAAGTGCGCGGTCGCCGTCTCCGAGATATTCCTTGAAAGTTACGAGTTCGCCAATATCTTCGAAGGTGCGAACGGCTACCACGTTCATCGACTCGTTGAGCATTACTTCCTGGCCGGGCTGTAGTGCCTCCGCCTCAACGCCGGGGCTCACCCCTACCCGCATCTTCTTACCGCTGGCCATAATGTCTGCGGTGCCATCGTCATGAAGGTACAAGAAGGCGGCATATCCACTCGGGGGTTCGGCAAGCCGATCTACTTCTGCTTTTAGGGTGACGATCTGCTCACGGGCATCGCGCAAAGTACCAATGAGGCGGTCGTTGTGGTCTTTTTGCGCCGCTAGTTCACCGCGTAGGTGTGCAAGGTCAGCAGGTGACGCGGACGATCCCGATGCTTCTGACATGTTGCCTCCTACGTCATTCCACTGATTTGCGGCTGCCTGCTCCGACTTTAACCGCTTTAGGAGCTATTCCGCGACACGGCTGGGCGCGTCTTGTCGCCCCGAAGCAGTAATCGCATGGCCTTCAACCTGCTCGTTCCGTCAATACCTCGCCTTCAACCTGCTCGTTCCGTCAAATTTAGCCCGATATTTGACGGTTCCAGCAGGTACAAGGATTTGCGCCGCGAGCAGGGCCGCACCGGGCGCGGGAGCAGGTAGGCGCCTAGTCAGTAAACGGTGGCCTGCAACCTGCTCGTTCCG
>CAMBQX010000048.1 GCA_945870085.1 Bifidobacterium breve
GATTTTGCTGAATGCGCACGTTTTGGTCGTTAAAACCGCCAAATCGGTGTGTTTAACGACCAAAACGTGCGCACTCAGATGAGATGGGCTCGGGGGTGGGCCAAATGCGGGGGCCCCGGAGATTAGAGAGCTCCCGGGGGTGGGATCGAACCACCGTTGACGGATTCAAAGTCCGCTGTCCTGCCGCTAGACGACCCGGGATTGATGAAGTACCCAAAAACACTTGGGGGTGATTACCTTAAATGCTCCGCATTACCTTGCGCACTTAGATAGGTTACGGTAGCGTAAGTTACGGTATCGTAGGTGCCGCGGAGCCCCCTAAAGGAGACAGATGCAAAGTACGTCCGAACTCGAACTGACCGCAGCCAAATCAGCTTTTACGAACAGCGGGGTTCGGGGCCAAAATGAAGAAGGCCTACTCAATAGCAGCATGAAGATCACCATCGCGGTGTTCGTCATATTGCCATTGCTCGCGGTTATCGCTGCTATCCCACTGGCAATTCTCTGGGCCGGCTTCTTCACTTGGGTTGATGTCGGCTTAATCCTGTTTTTCTGGGCTCTGACCGCCGGTGGCATCACTTTGGGCTATCACCGTTACTTCACGCACGGTGCTTTCAAAGCCCCGCGCGCGGTGAAGATCGGGTTGGCGATCGCCGGGTCCATGGCGATCCAAGGCTCCCTTGACCAATGGGTTGCCGATCACCGTAAGCACCATCAATTCTCCGATGAGGTTGGTGACCCCCACTCCCCATGGCGCTTTGGCACCTCCAAGCGCGCCGTCGCTAAGGGCCTTTACTACGCACACGTGGGTTGGCTGTTTGACGAAGCCCAAACCCCGATCGAACAGTACGCACCAGATATCGCAGCCGACAAAGACCTAAGCCGGATATCCCAGTTCTTCCCAGCAATTCTCACCGCATCGATCTTGCTTCCTGCGCTCTTGGGTGGCTTAATAACTTGGTCGTGGATGGGCGCACTCGCCGGCCTGTTCTGGGGCGGACTGATCCGAATCGCCCTGGTGCATCACGTGACTTGGTCAATCAACTCAATTTGTCATGTGTTTGGCTCGCGGCCCTTCAATAACCGTGACCTTTCCTCTAACGTGCCCTGGCTCGCTATCCCGTCATTTGGTGAGTCCTGGCACAGCCTGCACCACGCAGACCCCACCTTGGCTCGCCACGGGGTACTCAAAGGCCAACTCGATATGAGCGCCCGAGCGATCGCCATCATGGAGTCGATGAAACTTGTCACCGACGTGCGCTGGCCAAAGCCGGCGCGCATCGCCAACAAACTCAAAGACCCAGCAATGCGTCGCAGGGTTCGTGGATACGTCGAACCAAGCGCTACGGATTAATAAATGGTGCCGATGATCAACGAAGTTGATAACGTCACCGAACTGCCCGTGGCCAAACGCCGAGAAGTTCGGCGGCCACCGCGCACTCGCGAGAAAGTGCGGATGAGCGGCCAAGAACGCCGAGAGCAGTTACTTGATGTCGGGCGCAAGCTTTTCGCCGAAAAGGGCTTTGACGCTGTCACCGTTGAAGAGATTGCAGCCAAGGCCGACGTCTCGAAGCCTGTTGTTTACGAACACTTCGGCGGCAAAGAAGGTCTGTACGCCGTAGTTGTCGATCGCGAGATGAATCACCTGCTCGCAACCATCAGCGACACCTTGACCAGTGGCAATGCGCGAGTGCTCGTGGAGCAAGCCGCCCTCGCACTTTTCGATTACATTGATGAATACCCAGATGGATTTCGGATCCTGGTCCGCGACTCGCCCGTCTCGCAACAGACCGGGTCATTCGCCAGCTTGATAATCGATGTTGCTGCGCAGGTCGAGCACCTGCTGGCGGCCGAGTTCGCCGCGCACCGCATCAATACCAAATTGGCGCCCATGTACTCGCAAATGCTCGTTGGCATGGTGGCCCTGACAGGCCAGTGGTGGCTCGATGTGCGCAAGCCTAAGAAGGACGAAGTCGTCGCTCACCTGGTGAATTTGGCCTGGAGTGGTCTCGAAAACCTCGACGCCAAGCCACGGCTGATCACTAAGCGCGATCGCTAAGAATCTCGACGTCAAGATTCTTGACGTAGGCTCAGGCCATGAGCGGCGCCCGGCATGACGAAGTTGACCGCCTGGTCAGCGCTTGGCACCGGGAGCGACCCGATCTAGATATTTCGCCCCTTGAAGTTTTGTCTCGGGTCTCTCGGTTGGCTCGTCACTTGGATTTGGCCCGACGCGCCGCGTTCAATGAGCACCAGCTAGAGCCTTGGGAGTTCGATGTGCTCGCCGCACTTCGGCGCGCTGGCGATCCATATGCGCTCTCCCCCGGCCAACTGGGTGCCGAGGCAATGGTCACCAGTGGCACCGTAACTAATCGAGTTGATCGCCTGGAAGCCCGCGGGTTTGTCAGGCGCGAACGAGAGCCCAATGATCGCCGCGGAGTGCGCGTTGTACTTACGACCATCGGACAAAAAACTGTTGACGGCGCACTCACCGATCTCTTGGACCGTGAGCGCGACCTACTAGTTGGCTTAAGTGCTAATGAGCAGCAGCAACTTGCCGATTTACTGCGCTCGCTTTCTTATGAGTTCGACGCCTAATCCTCAACCCCGTTGAGTGGTAATTATTACGCCACGATGCGTGCACCGGGTACTGCACCGGTGGCCCGTCTAACTGTTCGACACACCCCTGCCGACGTCAGACTCACCGCAATGTCGAGGGCCTGCTCTTCATCGGCCACCAAAAACGCACAGGTTGGGCCACTTCCAGAGACAACCGCGCCTAATGCACCATAGCCTTCACCAACTTCGAGTACCTTGGAGAGCACCGGGCGCAGTGAAATCGCAGCAGCTTGCAGGTCATTTTGTAATGTTGCACCTAGCGCAAATGCATCTCCGGCACGCAGCGCCTGCATCATCGCGGGTGAGACCACCGGGTCGGTGATAACTTTCGCGCCGCGGAGGCGATCACACTCGGCGTAAACGTCAGGGGTTGATAAGCCCTTTTCGGCGAACGCGAATACCCATTCAAAGACTCCACGAGATAGCGCCGACAGCAATTGTTCACCCCGCCCGGTACCAATCGCTGTGCCACCATGTAGTGCAAATGGCACATCGGAGCCAAGTCGCGCTGCCAACACCATTAACTCCTCGCGGGCTAATCCAAGTTGCCACAACGAATCACAGGCGATCAGCGCACCCGCCGCATCTGCGCTGCCGCCAGCCATGCCACCGGCGACCGGGATACCTTTATGCAGGTGGAGTTCGACATCAGCTGATACACCGGCATGTTCAGCCAACAACAGCGCTGCCCGCCAAGCCAAATTTGTTTCATCAAGTGGCAGTTCACCAGCGCCTTCACCGGAGATCGTCAAAGTTACACCCGCGCCAGGTTCGACCTGGCGTGCTCGCACGTCATCAAACAAACTGACAGCGTGAAATACCGTCGCCAACTCGTGAAAACCGTCAGGGCGTTTGGGGCCGACACCGAGTTGGAGGTTGACCTTCGCCGGCACCCGAACCGTCACAGTCGCGCCCACGTGTTGCTCCCCTTTCATGGCTTCAGGTTAAGTGTTGCGAGCCGATTGAGCACTTTGGCCGAGGGCATCGGCTAGCCGCGCAAAATCGGCCACGGCAAGGGCCTCGCCGCGCGCACCTGGATCAATGCCCGCCGCCACCAGGGCCAACTCGGACAGTGCTGGGGAACCAGCGAATTGTGAAAGTGCAGCGCGCAGGGATTTACGCCGCTGCGCAAATGCCGCATCAATGACCGAAAACACTTCGGCTCTTGATGACTTGCACTTTGGCGGTTCATGGCAAGTAATTCGCACCAGACCAGAATCGACATTGGGTTCGGGCCAGAAAACCTTCGGGCCGACATTGCCAGCCGCCTGCGGGTCGCCGAACCAGCGGAGCTTGACACTCGGCACTCCGTAGGTGCGCGACCCGGGGCCCGCAACCAATCGATCGGCTACCTCTTTTTGCACCATCACCAATATCGAGCGCAGGGACGGAAAAGCCCGAAGCAAATGCAGCAAGACGGGTACCGAAACGTTGTAGGGCAGGTTCGCCACCAGAGCATCTGGTTCAAAATCTAGTTCGCGCAGGGTTAGCGCATCGGCATGGATCACGGTCAATGAGCCTGCACTTGCGGGCAGATGCGCCTGCACCGTCAAGGGCAGTTGATCGGCGAGCACCTTGTCGATTTCAACGGCCACGACCGTCGCACCTGGCTCAAGTAGAGCGAGTGTCAAACTCCCTAAGCCTGGACCTACTTCGAGAACTTTAGAAGTAGACGTAATGCCCGCTAGCCGCACGATGCGCTGAACCGTATTTGGATCGATGACGAAGTTCTGGCCAAGTTTCTTGGTTGGCCTTATCCCCAACTGCTCGGCTAGCTCGCGAATTTCACGGGCACCCAGCAGCGGGCTACCAGACACCGAAGACCCGGTGGGTGTTATCCCAGAGTTGCTTGGCCATTGTCGCTTCGTCAACGCCCCGCACTTCAGCCATCCGGCGCACCGTCAAGGGCATCAAATATGAGCCGTTCGGCTTACCGCGGTATGGCATCGGAGTCAAGTAAGGCG
This sequence comes from Bifidobacterium breve, assembly GCA_945870085.1. GTDB lineage: Bacteria > Actinomycetota > Actinomycetes > S36-B12 > S36-B12. The sequence continues at coordinate 4,584 of CAMBQX010000048.1, forward strand.
AATCTGTCTCTACCAGCACTAGTTCATCGGGAACGACCCGCAGTGCCTCTCGCAAATCATCTGCATTCTTAAACGTAATTACGCCAGCGAAAGACATATACCAACCGCGCTCCGCGCAATAACTGGCCATTTTTGAATCACCGCTAAAACAGTGAAAGAGAACTTTTTCTGGCGCGCCAGCAGATTCGAGAACCGCAATCACATCATCGTGGGCATCGCGATCGTGGATAACCAAAACCTTGTTCAGTCTTTTTGCCAAGTCGATGTGCCACCTGAAGGATTCCTGTTGGACCGAACGTAAATGACCTTCCGTTCGGTAATAGTCAAGGCCGGTCTCGCCAACGGCGCGCACGACATCATGGGCGGCTAACTCCGCGATCGCGGCGTAGGCATTTTCCAAACCGGCGTTGCCCTGCTCGGCATAGATCCGCGGGGCTTCGTTCGGGTGTAACGCCACTCCGGCAATGACATCGGGGTGGGATGCGGCGATTTCAACCGACCAGCGAGCAGCTTCAACATCGCAGCCGATCTGCACGACTTTGGTTACTCCCACCGAGGCTGCGAGCTTCAGCATTTCGGCTGGATCAGGTCTGGTGTCGCCGTGCAATGAGCGATCGCGCACGTCTAGGTGGCAATGGGAATCAATAACTGGTGATACCAAAGGCTCAGGTGCCAGCACGGGCACAACCACGCCCATCTTCAGGGGGCCTCTTCCAGGCGCGGGAATAGCGAGTCGCCTTTGGTCACCGATGCGCCGACCGGGAGTTGCCCCCATGCCGCAACACCATCGATGCGCTGTTCACCTAATGCACCTAACCCATCGGCACCAAGTTGCCCCCATAAATCCTGCATTTTTTTCGGCATCAACGGGTTGTAGAGCACAGCGATGGCACGCAGTGATTCACAGATCGTGTAGAGCACTGTCTCAAGGCGCGCCCTTTGAGCGGGATCCTTGGCCAACACCCAAGGCTCCTGCTCGGTGACATACCCGTTGACCGCTTCGATGAACTCTTTGACGGCGGTGATGCCGGTGGAGAAGTCAAGGGCAACCATCGCGGCATCGGCGTTAGCCGCGGTCGCCACCAGCAGCTCTTGTAGGGCTCGTTCTGCTTCCCCATCGGCGGTGGCGGCCGGCAAGATGCCTTCGCAATAGCGTCCGACCATCGCGGTAGCGCGTGATGCCAAGTTACCTAAACCGTTTGCCAGCTCTGATGTGTATCGAGCCGACATGTCTTCCCACGAAAATGACCCGTCTTGACCAAAAGCAATGGCGCGCAAGAAGTAGTACCGGAAAGCATCGGAGCCGAAGTGATCGATTATCTGACTCGGTGCGATCCCGGTTAACTTACTCTTCGACATCTTCTCGCCGCCGACTAAAAGCCAGCCGTGCGCGAAAACTTTGTGAGGTAACGGAGCCCCCGCGGCCATCAACATCGCCGGCCAGTAAACCGCGTGGAAGCGCAGGATGTCTTTACCAACTAGGTGCACGTCGGCGGGCCAAGTATTGGCGTACTGCTCACCTTCAGGTGATGAAGGGTCAGTGCCATAGCCAACCGCTGTTGCATAATTCAACAACGCATCGAACCAGACGTAAATAACCTGGCTGGGTTCCCACGGAACCGGGATACCCCAGGAAACACTCGAGCGAGACATTGAGATATCAGCCAGTCCACCACGGATAAAGGACATCACCTCGTTGTAGGCGCTGCGCGGCTGAATTGCTTCTGGATTAGCTTCATAGTGCGCGATGAGCCGCTCGGTAAATGCCGAGAGCTGAAAGAACCAATTCTCTTCTTGTAGTTGCTCGCAGGGCCGGCCATGTACCGGGCAGATTTGTTGACCTTCGTATTCACCGGTGCCCGGGGCCAAGTCAGCCGCAAACTTGAACTCCTCGCAGCCCACGCAGTAGGGGCCCTCATAGGGCGCCGAATACACGAACCCGTGCTCGCGCACCTGCTCCCAGAATCGCTGTACGCGCTCTGCATGGCGTGGTTCGGTGGTGCGAATGAAGTCGTCATTCGCTGCGTCTACAGTTTGCAGTACCGGCAGCCATTCGCTTTCGACCAAGTTATCGACCCATTGCTGCGGGGTTACTCCCCCGGCATCTGCCGCCCTCTGCACTTTGGTGCCGTGCTCATCAACCCCTGTAAGGAACCACACCTTTTCACCGCGCTGGCGATGCCAACGGGTCAGTACATCGCCGGCGGTGGTCGTGTAGGCGTGACCGATGTGCGGTGCATCATTGACGTAATAGATAGGTGTCGTCAGATAAAAAGCCTTTTCGGCCCCACTTTCTGAGGCAACCGCTGACGACATAGTGCGATCCTACGGTTTGGCGTCCTTGTACTTGACTACCGCGTCGTACACCACCCGCCGCGGAATGCCGGCGGCCTTCGCCACTTCCGCAATAGCGGTGCGGCGATCGACCCCACGCTCCTCGCGGGCCAGTACCGCTTCGACTTGGGCCTCTTCAGTATCGAGACCCACCGCCGCGCGCCGCTCTTCCGCCGAAGCCCCAGAAACAACCACGGTGATCTCACCCCTTACGCCGAGCTCGGCCCACTGCACGAGATCGCCCAACGCGCCGCGCTTGACCTCCTCGTAGGTCTTGGTGAGTTCACGGCATACCGCCGCCTGCCGGCCACTACCAAGGCTTTCAGCAAGGGCCTGCAGCATCACCTCGAGTCGATGCGGGGCTTCGAAGAAAACCATCGTGCGCGGCTCGTCGATCAACTCGCGCAGCCGTGTCGAGCGCTCACCAGCTTTTCGCGGCAAGAAACCTTCGAAACAAAATCGATCAACGGCCAATCCTGAAAGAGCCAGTGCGGTTAATACTGCTGACGGCCCCGGCAGCGCTGTGACATGCACACCGCGGGCCACCGCTTCGCTGACAACGCGAAAACCTGGATCGCTGACCACCGGCATCCCCGCATCGGTCACCACAATTACGGTGCCACCGGCTGCGGCGATATCTACAAGTTCAACAGCACGTTCGCGCTCATTGGCATCGTGGTACGAAAGTACGCGCCCAGAAATCTCTACCCCGAGTGCCGAGACGAGGCGGCGCAGGCGGCGGGTGTCCTCGGCGGCTACTACATCGGCAGTAGCTAATAGTGCACGCAGGCGCGGGGATGCATCATGGTCATTGCCAAGTGGCGTGGCCGCGAGCACTACCTGCCCGATCTTGGGCTCAGGCCCGGTGCCCGGATCCAGATTTGGTCCTGCATTACCGGTAGCCACCTGCACATCCTCCCAAATCAGTAATGACGCATACGATGACGCCCATGGCTGCGGTATCGGTTTCGGCGACAGCCCCCCGGCGTGACATTGAATCCCTCCCAGAACGCCTTCGCCAGCCAATGCCCTCATCGGGCCTACGGGGTTGGATCGGGCCACTGGCTGTCGGGCTTATCGGAGCCATCTTGCGCCTTTGGGATCTTGGCCGACCCCATGCTTTCGCCTTCGATGAGACTTACTACCCCAAAGAAGCACTGTCACTTCTCCAATACGGCTACGAACGCGCGATCATTGACAATGCCAACGACATTATTCTTAAGTCAGACGGCAACTGGCAGGCGCTAAATCTTTTCAAGGATTCCCCCGCATTTGTGGTGCACCCACCACTTGGCAAGTGGACCATCGCCGTCGGTGAATACGCCTTCGGCGCGACTCCATTCGGCTGGCGTATTTCGGTAGCGGTGCTCGGTGTTCTCGGCATCATCATGCTCGCCCGCATCGTGCGGCGCTTAACCCGCTCAGATCTAATTGGCACTCTTGCAGGCCTGTTGCTCGCCCTCGACGGTATTCATATCGTGATGAGCCGCACCGGCCTACTCGACATGGTGCTGGCATTTTGGATTCTCGCGGCATTCGGCCTACTCGTAATTGATCGAGACCACACCAGGGGTCGTCTCGCCGCAAAATTGCGAGCCGCACTAACACACGACACCGAACCCTCAGCAGCACTGGACTCACTCGCTACGGGATTCGGACCAACTTTCGGGTTACGCCCGTGGCGGTGGGCCGCCGCGGTCGCCCTTGGCTTGGCTTGTTCGGTTAAGTGGTCTGGTATTTGGTTTGTCGTCGCATTTGTTTTGATGACAGTAGTTTGGGATGTCTCGACTCGCCGGGCCATCGGAGTGAAAAAGCCCTGGACAGCAACTGCGCTGCGTGATGCACCACTTACCGGCATCACGATGGTGGCGATCGTGATCGTCATCTACTTCTTCTCGTGGACCGGCTGGTTCCTGAGCGCCGATGCCTATAACCGCAATTGGGCCGCGGGCCAACCCGCTTCGATAATCCCGGCATCCCTTAGATCGTGGTGGGATTACCACCTTCAAGCCTGGAACTTTCATGTCGGGCTCACCTCCGAACACGCATACAAGAGCAATCCACTTTCGTGGCCATTTCAAACCCGGCCGACTTCCTTCTTTTACGAAAGTATCAAGGACGGCAGTCAAGGCTGCCCTACCAATAACTGTGCTGCCGAAGTTCTCGCATTGGGCAACCCAATTATTTGGTGGGCAGCCGTTGCCGCCATCCTTCACCAATGCTGGCGCTGGATCGGGCGGCGTGACTGGCGAGCAGGGGCGGTACTTGTTGGCATCGCCGCCGGGTGGCTACCGTGGCTGCTCTACCTAAATCGCACCATTTTCACTTTCTACACAATTGTCTACGTGCCATTCGTCGTCACCGCACTGGCCATGTCGATGGGCACGATGATCGGCCCCTCCAGCGCCAGCGAATCTCGCCGGCGCTGGGGGGCACTTGGCGCCGGCGCATTATTGCTGCTCATCGTGCTCGTTGCCTGGTGGATGTATCCGATCTGGACCGGGCAGGTAATCCCATATGGGCAGTGGATGCTGCGCATGTGGATGCCCACCTGGGTGTGACCCCATCGCGATGGGTGGCATTGCTGGACAGAAACCTAATGGCGTGCGTGGCGAGAAATGAGCGTTCGTATTACCGTGTTCACATGGCACCTAGCTTTCGTTTGTCCGTTCTCACCGCTTTAGTCGGAGCATTAATGCTCCCAGCGATTATGCCGGTGGCTGCCGCCCCGATTTCCCCGATCGGCTCGTCAATTCCAGCAGCATTCGCGCGCGAATATTCCGGTGATGACCTCAAGGTTGGTAAAGCATTTAGTTCCAGTGCCAAATACACGCGACATCGGGTTACTTATGAATCGGGCGGGTTCACGATCTCAGGAATCATGATTAAGCCCCGTGGCCTAGGGCCCTTCCCCGTTGTGGTTCTGGCGCACGGTTATATCGATCCAGCAACCTATTGGAGTGGGCAAGGGTTTCGACGGGAACAGGATTGGTTGGGCAACAACGGGTACGTGGCCCTACATGTTGACTATCGAAATCACGCACAATCAGATAACGATCCGAAAAATGACGTGTCCATGCGGCTGGGGTACGCCGAAGACGTAATCGGTGCGGCGCTGGCAGTTAAAAGTTCGCAGTTTTCCTACATTGATAAAAACAAAGTTGCACTTCTGGGTCGATCAATGGGTGGTGGTGTTGCATTCCAGGCGCTCGTTTTGCAACCGGGGGTCTTCGATGCAGCGATTACTTACGCTTCGACGAGTACTTTGGCGGCGGACAATTTCAATAAGTGGCAACGCAACGACTATCCGATCGGTGACCAAATCCTAAAGGAATATGGCACACCAAAAGAAAACCCAATTGCTTGGTACAACATGTCCAGTCGTAATTACTTCTCTCGGATCACCGAACCGGTCCTGATGATTCACGGAACCAAAGATGAGAGCTGTGATATTTCCTGGGCTCGCGCAACCAATGCTGCCTTGGAAAAAAGTGGAGTCGACGTTACTTACATTGAGTACCCGGGCGCACCACATTA
>CAMBQX010000049.1 GCA_945870085.1 Bifidobacterium breve
TCTTCGGTGAGCGGGGTCTCTTCGATGAGTGGGGCTTGTGACAGTAGGTCACGCAGCCGCGACTGCTGTTCCACGCTCGCCGGCGCAGTCCGGCTGGGGCGCTTCGCACGGTTTTTTGCGGCGCGCTTATTACGCAGCCGTAACCGGAAACCTTGTTTCTTGATGGGCGACTCGTTGCCGGGGCCCAAACCGCTGGCGTTGGGGTCGGTGAGTTCATCAAGGCCGACGGGATCTGCTCCAGCGCCGGAGATATCGCCGAAGTTCTCGGAATTTAGTGCCCTCGCCTGCTCGAGTAGATCCCGAGCCCACTCCTGTGCTGACGCCGCCGCCTGATCATTTTGACTTCGGGTGGAGATCTCGCCCAGGGACATACCTGCGGTAACAGGTTGCGCAGCAATACCGGCTGCAAGCCGAGGATCCACAATCTCGATGGTTACCTCATAGTGCTGCTTGGCGAAGAAGCCGCCAAGGCCGCCCGAACGAACCTGTTCGGCTTGGATGACCCTGAAGTCACGGCCGTAGTTGGATTCAATCTCACGCAGTATTCCCCTGAGGTCTGGTCCCTCAAGCAACATTCGCAGGCTCACTACCCACCGCCCCTACTGTCTGGATATCAATTGGTCCGCCCAGTTCTGAGTACGAAAGAATGGGAAGTCTTGGGAATTCGTGCCGTAGTTGGCGGTACAGCGGCGCCCGGAGTTGACTCGCGCAGATAAGCACGGGCGAGATACCCTGCTCCTCAGCCACATTGACCAAGCGTGTGATGTCGGAACTCATTCTGGAGAGAACCGTTGCGTCGATGGCCAGCACCTGACCCTCTTGACCGGCCCGGGACGAGGAAAGCAGGCTTTGTTCGAAGACAGGGTCCAAGGTGATGACGTGGAGCACTCCCTCCATCGCCGATCGCGAACTTATTGCTGATCCCAATACTTCGCGAGCAGCCTCGACGAGGGCTTCTGTGGCCTTATGGCCGGTGCGGATACAGGCTGACATTGCCTCGAATATTCGGGCCAGATCCCTGATTGCTACCCGCTCGCGTAGCAAACCCTGAAGCACCTGCTGGATTTCTCCGAGCGTTGCCTGAGCGGGTGTCAACTCCTCGACAACAGATGGGTGGCTCTGACGCAACGAATCGACCAACAGCTTTACATCCTCTCTGGAGAGGAGTTCGGCTGCGTGCTTGCGCACTGTCTCAGCAAGGTGGGTAGTCACAATCGAGGCGCGGTCGATGACCGTGGCTCCCATTAGTTCGGCTTGACGCTGGAAGGCAACTGGAACCCACCGAGCATCGAGGCCGAATACCGGTTCCTTGGTTTCCTCACCCGGAAGTGACTCAATGTTGTCACCGATTACGAGAACATGTCCCGGAGGAGCTTGTCCGCGTGCCACCTCTACCCCGTGCAACCGGATCCGATAAGTAGCAAGGGGCAGGTCGGTGTCGTCCCGCGTGCGAACCGTCGGAAGTACAAGGCCGAGCTCCATAGCGAGTTTGCGGCGCAGCGCCTTAACGCGGATTAGCAGATCCCCGCCAACATTGGGATCAACCAGGTCGATGATGTCGTAACTGAGCCCAAGCTCGAGTGCATCAACCTGCAAGTCTTTAACGATGGCCTCGGGACTGTCGGGCAGCGGCTTGCCCGCGGTTAATGCGGCTAGCGCGCCCGGTGCCTCAAGGGCTTTCTTCTCCGTTGACGCTGCCGTGCGAGCCAGCCGCCGGCCAATCAGCATTAGGCCACCACCAACCACGAGAAATGGTAGGGCGGGCATGCCAGGAATGACGGCAAGTGCCGCTATGCCAGCGCCGGCGATGATCAGCGTGCGTCGCTGACCCTTTAATTGCGAGATGACATCCGAGGACATGTCACCATCGGATGCGGCCCGAGTAACCATGAGGCCGGTTGCGACCGCGAGCATAAGTGCTGGGATCTGCGCCGTCAGGCCGTCGCCGACGGTTAGGAGGCTGTAGGTATCGATCGCCTCTGTGAAGCTCATCCCCTTTTGGGTGAGACCAATTGCGATGCCGCCGAAGAGGTTGATGAGTGTAATGAAGATGGCAGCGATCGCATCACCTTTGACGAACTTCGAGCCACCGTCCATCGCACCGTAGAAGTCGGCCTCTGCCGCAACTTCTGCGCGCCTACGACGAGCCTCATCGTCATCAATGAGTCCGGCATTTAGGTCGGCATCGATCGCCATCTGCTTGCCGGGCATCGCGTCCAAGGTAAATCGAGCGCCGACCTCAGCAACCCGCTCTGCACCCTTTGTGACCACGACAAACTGGATGACGATGAGGATTAAGAAGATGACGAGGCCAACGATCAGGGAGCCGCCGATCACGAAGCTGCCGAACGCCTCCACGACTTCACCCGCGTAGCCATTGACCAATACCTGGCGGGTAACGCTCACATTCAGGCCGAGCCGGAAGAGTGTTGCAATCAGCAAGAGGGCGGGGAAGGTGGCGAAATCTAGGGGCCTGCGGATATAGATTGCAGTGAGCAAGATGACAAGGGATGCTGCAATATTGAAGGTAATAAGGAGGTCAAGGATCACCGGCGGCAGCGGGATGATCAACATCACGATCACCAAGATCACCGCAATAGGAATCGCCAACTGTGACCAGCGAATCTTGCGCACGGACGCCCCTGCCCTTGGGAAAACCATCCATGGGAGTACCTGCCGTCCTGGCAACTACCTCATCGGCAGCGACTTGCCGGACTTAATGAATTTCTAGACCGGAATAGTGAGATCCACTTCACGGGCATGGTGCAGGCCCGCATGTACGCCCCGCCGCTTCAGATTTATCACGAAGGCCAGCACCCGGGCCACGGCCGTGAAGAGCTCAGGGGGGATCTCGGTGCCCACCTCACAACTTCGGTACAAAGTCCTTGCCAAGGGGATGTCTTCCACCAGAGGCACCCGATTTTCGGTGGCGATCTCACGGATTCGGGCGGCAATTACACCGGCTCCCTTGGCCACCACCCGGGGGGCGCCCAGGTGCTTGGTGTACTTGATGGCCACGGCCACGTGCGTCGGGTTGACTAATACCGCGTCGGCGAATGCCACATCAGCCATCATTCGATTTCGGGAGGCCTCTAATGCGCGGCGCCGAATAATGGCTCTGAGCAGGGGGTCACCCTCTGCCTGCCGAAACTCCTCCTTGACCTCCTGCGTCGACATCATCAACTGTTTGCGCACTTTCTGGCGGCTCACGAAGTAGTCGGCAATCGCGATCAGCAGTCCGGTGGCGATGACAATCTGGACCAGCCGGATACCCTCGGCGGCGGTTGTTGAGGCTAGTGTCGACAGCGGCAGCAGACCCGAGCCAAAGATTATTTGCACGGTTCGGCTAATGACGAGCCAGAGCACCAAGCCGATCGCGGATGTCTTTAGAATCTGCTTGGCCAACTCCCATAGGCCTTGGGTTCCAAATATCCGCTTCGCGCCCTGCTGTGGACTGATCTTTCGGCCCTTTGGCGCAATCCGGGAAAGGTACGGGCGGGCACCACCTTGAATCCAGCCTGAGATTTGAGTGACAACCAAGATCGCTAGGAAAAATGGCACTACTAGCAGTGCCATGGTCAAGGTCGCCGGCAGTGCGATATCACCGAGTAGCTCCGGGCTTGGCTGCCGTGCAATTTCCGGAATCATCTTGAGCAGTGCCTCAAGTTGAACAGTTAACTGCTCAACCATTAAAGGTAGGACGAAGGTCAGTGCTAGGAGCCCAGTCCATGCGGCTAGGTCGGCGGTTCGTGCAACCTGGCCCTGCTTGATTCCGTCCTTGAGTTTCTTCGGGGTCGGTTTTTCGGTTTTAGTGGATGAGTCAGCCATGTCACCTACCCACAATTCCCCGCATGGCGTCGACCGAGGAGTCTGTTAGACCCGCAATAACCGGGGTGAGCTGTGGGAGCGCAATACCAACCAACAGCAAGGTAATACCGATCTTGACGGGAAAGCTCAGCACGAAGATATTGATGGTGGGAGCCACGCGGGTGAGCAGCCCAAGGCCGATATCCGCCAAGAGCAGCACGGCGACGATGGGTCCGGCAATCTGCAGGACGGCGACGAAAAACACACTGAGTGCCTCCGTCAAAGTCGATGCCGTAGCAGCGGTACTCAGGCCGTTTCCAATTGGAAGTACTTCGAAAGTCTTGGAAAATCCAGCGAAGAGGATGAGGTAAGCGCCAGAAACCAGGATGAGAACACCTGAGATGAGTTGATAAGCCTTGCTTATCACTGCAGACTGCTGCTGCATCATTGGATCGTAGGCGGCCGCTAGCGAAAAGCCACTCGCTACGTCAATGAGTGCACCGGCTGATTGCACGGCCGAAAGCAGTATCAGGCAAACCAATCCGAGGGCTACTCCGATCACAATTTGCAGAGCAAATTGAAGCAGCAGGTCAACCGGCTCCAGGGAGATCCCACCCGATGCGGCAATGGCCGCCGGGGTCATCGGAACAGCGAAAGCCAACCCAGCCATCACACGAACGAGAGGGGGCAGGAATCCTCCCCCGAACGGCGGGGTCAGCCATACCCAAGCGCCGACTCGTGCAAAGACCAGCAGGAAGCCCATGATCTGCTCCGTGCTGATTCCAAGGTCAAACATCTTGAGCCCTCACCGAAGCAGGTCCGGAATCATGGCGAATGCGTTGACGGTGAATGACAACAGTGTCTGCACCATCCAACTCGCTGCGATCACCAGAGCGATTCCGACGGCAATGATTTTTGGCACAAATGACAGGGTCTGGTCTTGCAAACTGGTGAGGCCCTGAAATAGAGACACGGCTAATCCAACAATCAACGCGGTGAGAAGAATCGGTGCCGCGAGTAGGGCCGCGGTCCACATCAGTTGGGTACTTAACTCAACGACATTCGCTTCAGACATCTATTCACCTATCCATAACTGCCGACGAGCGCCGTGACGATCAATGTCCAGCCATCAACGAGGACGAAGAGCAGGAGCTTGAAGGGGAGTGAGACTAGAACAGGCGGGAGCATGATCATGCCGACCGACATCAGTCCCGAGCTCACGACCATGTCGATGATGAGGAACGGCAAAAAGACAACGAAACCGATGATGAATGCGGCCCGCAGTTCTGAGAGGATGAAGGCCGGGACCAACGTGGTGAGCGAGACATCACTGGGTGTTGCAGGCGGAGGCTCTTGCGATACCTGCACCATTAAGGCCAGTTCTTCTGGGCGGGTATTTGCGAGCATGAAAGTCTCGAGAGGGATTCTGCCGATATCGAAAGCCTGACCGAAGGTGATGGAGCCGTCCAGATAGGGCTGGAGGGCATCGGTGTTTATCACCCCGAAAACTGGCGACATCACAAAAAAGCTCAGGAAGATCGCCAACCCAGCAAGTACCTGATTCGGCGGGATACCTTGTAATCCCAGCGCATTGCGGGTAAGTGACAGGACCACGATGATCTTCGTGAAACTCGTAGTCAATAGAAGCAGCGCTGGCGCGACAGCCAACACGGTAAGGGTGAGCAGCAACACGATTGCACTGGCTGGGCCTTCGCCACTGGTGAGGTCGGGCAGCTCGATTGTGACCGCCTGGGCCGGAGTTGCGAGTGCAATACCGATAACCGCCGTGGTGAAGGTTCCGGCAAGTAGGGTCAGGCCAAAACGCAGCCACCGCATCATGAGCGAACAGTCTTCTCGCGCAAGACCTCGGTCAGTTGACGCCAAGTGGTTGGCGAGAGGACGGATCCGGCCAGGCGGCCTTCGCCCGTGGGACGGTGCAAAGAAGCTACTTCTTTGTAATCTGGGTACTCGAGATCTGGGTACTCGAGACCTGGGTCCAGCGCCAACACCGACTCGAGTTGTTCATCTAGCAGTGAGTCGAGGGATACCGGCCTTCTGTCTTCCTTGCTTTCTTCGATGTCAGCGGCAGTTTCTATAACACTAAGTAACGTGATGCTGGTATCCGTGGCGCCGAGCATCATGGTCTTGCCACCCACCTCAACGAGGAGCAGGCTGCCCTTCTTGCTGACCGGAACCTTTGAGACTAAATTTATGGTCCCGGCGCCCTTCGGGCTAACACGCTTCTTGACCCGCGCTAGGCCCCAGATAAGGCCAATGACGACGGCAAGGGATACGACAAATCTAACAATTAGCCAGAGGGTATCCATTAGTCAAATGAGATTTCTCGAGTCAGCCTGCTGCTACAACGGAAGTCACACGGAATCCGAATTGATCATCAACCACGACTATTTCTCCTCGAGCGAGCAAGGTGCCGTTTATGTACATGTCGAGGGGCGTTCCGACCTCGCGATCGAGTTCGACAATCTGACCCGGCTGCAACTGCAGGAGTTGCCCAATGGGCAAGAGGGTACGGCCCACCTCGATGGTTACTTCCATCTGAACATTTGCTAGTGCATCAATTTGCTTCGGGGTGCTCAGCACCGACGCAGCGGCAACCGGAGCCGCAGCAGGTGCGGCTTGCGGCGCTGCTTGCGGTGCAGGTTCAGGTGCGGCTTGCGGCGCTGCTTGCGGTGCAGGTTCAGGAGCGGATTCCGGAGCCGTCGCGGGCTCTTCGGTGGCCGCTGGTTCTGCGGCTGCCGCTGGTTCTGCGGCTGCCGCTGGTTCTGCGAGGAATAGCAGTACTGCGCCAACGGCGGCGCCGTCGACAAGTAATGGGACGCTGATGTCGGCGGGGATCGTGGGTGCACCCGATGCGGGCGCGGGCGGGCCGATTTCCGAATCAAGAACCTGTGACATCGCATCGATTGCGTCAGCGAGCGCATCGACCAAGCCTTCGGAGGTGGTGATGTCGGGGCTGGCACCAGCGAGCAGGGCGATCATTAAGCTGCCGTTGATTGAACCTTCAACAGCGACCACGGCCATGGCGGTGGCGGTTGTGATGTCGATGTCTAACGCGGTAGTCGACGGGTCACCCGAGGTCACTACCGAAGTTACCGACAGCGCATCACAAATAGCCGACATCGACATCCGCATCTGCTCAATCATGAGAGCCTGCTGACGCGCATCTTGGTTAACGCTCATTCTTACTCCTCGCCGGATTAAACAACTCGAAATGCTGCTTGGGTACCCTCGCCACCCGGCAGTGCGTGCGCGAACACGATGCCGGAACTTGTGACCTCCCATGGTGCGTCCTTGGGGTGGCCAAGGCGGAACACATCGCCCGCCGCGAGGGAGGTGAAATCTGAAAGTCGCCCTTGGGTAGGGCGTAGGCGCACAGACACAACAACTGGCGCCAGCCGCACGCGCTCTTCCACCGACATTTTGAACAATGTCTGATCTGTGGTGCTCCGCTCGGCTCGCCGTGCAGCAAGGGCCGAGTCGAGAGCCGGAAGTATCGGTCCGAGCGGCATAGCTAGTGCCGTGCGGAACTCCACCTCTTTTATCTCCAAACGGAAGGTCGCTACTAGCATCTGATCATTCGTGGAGGCAGCGTGCACAAGTTCAGGTGAGGAAAACTGCCCGCTCAGGCTTGGATTCAAGTTGGTGATTCCCTCGAAGCTGTAGCGAAGTGCTCCGACCATGCTCAGGCCGAGGTCGCCAACCAGGGCCTCCTCTATATCGGTCAGGCCGCGTGCCGGTTGTTCGTCGTCGCCGGGCCCGCCCAAGGGCAGGTCGACCGCAAGCATGGCGAAATCGAGGGGCAAGTGGATAATGCCGGATGAGCTAAGCGGGCTCAGTGCTGCTACCAAGATCACGGTCTCCTCAGGCAGCGAATTTATGAATGCGCCATAGGTGACCTGCTGCAGGGATTCCAGGTCGTGGGAGCAAGAGGTCCGGAGCTTGGAGGTAATCATGCCCCCGGTTTGGTCGCCATAGGTCTCTAGGACCTGCTCCAGAATTCGCTGGTGATCGCGAGTGAACTTGGACGGATTGCGAAAGTCGTACAACTCGGTGGCTGATCCACCGCCTGACACCAAAGATTGACTGTCGACATTTGTAGCCACGTGAGATTTATCGTCGCCTATTAGGGAAAACTTAGCCTTTCAGCTGAAAATTTACGAGTCGGATCCATCCGGCCCTCGAGCCCTGTATACCAGCAGCCCGATATTGAAGAGTCGCGTCTCATCCGTGGCGACCCGCTGGGAGCTACTGCATCACGAACTCCGTGAAGTAGATGTCCGAGACCTCTGACCCATAGGCATCGGTTATCTGTTCGAGCAGCTGCTCCTTGAGTCGGCTTCTGCCGGCCTCGTCAGATAGCTCTTGGATATCTTGGCCACTAAATACCTCAATGGCTGCGTCCAGGGCCTTCGAACCATCAAGTTCGGGGTCCTTGCCCATAAGCGGAGTCTGCAGAGCGAGCCCCAGCTTCAAGAAGCGCTCATCCTTTAGGTTGATGAAAAGGGGCTCAAGCTTTATTACGGCCCCCTCGACAACGGGCGCCGCTGCAACAGCCGCAGCTGGTGCTGGTGCCGCAGAGCCTCGACTCATGAACATGTAGCCGGCACCGGCAACGAGCAGTACCACGAGCAAGATAACCACCAGTTTAAGGGGAGACTTCTTCTTCTCCCCGTCTTTAGCTTCCGATTTCTTAGCAGCCATCACAAACCTCCGAGTAATCTATCGGTTGCCAATTGGCGATCTTGAGCGAACTTGGTTCCATTTTCATCACTGGGTCGCTTGGACATCGAGAATCTCATTCGCGGCCCGGGCACCGTCCAGCAGGGCCCGTTGCTCGCTGGTCAAAGAGCTCGCCAACACGATTGCCACCCGCCTATTTAGGCGCAGGTGGTCAGGATTGGTCTCCGGCACCAAGGGCGAAGTTTCACCGTAACCGGCGACGAACATTCTGTTGATGGGGATACCCTCGCCGTTGAGGAACCGGGCCACCGCCCCGGCGCGGGCGCTGGAAAGCTCCCATTCACTCGGGAACATGGTCGGCCGAACATTGGCGGTGTTGGTGTGGCCCTCGATGATCAACTGGCTGCCAGCCTCTTGGAGGGAAGGCAGTAGCGCCTTGATTGCCGCTTGCCCGGCGGATTGGAGGGTAGCGCTTTGCGGCGCGAAGATCACCTCGTCAGTAAGAAGCGTCACTACCAACCCTCGCTCCTCGCGGCTCAACACAACCCTCCCGGAGAGCCCTGCGGAACTCACGGCACTGGCCAAGGCCATTTCGGCCTTGCTCAGAGTTGCCTGGTCGGCTGCTTCGGCAGCAACCGCGGACTGTAAGGCGAGCTCGGACTTCGTATTCTCGACCGTACCCGGGGTTGACATCACGCTCGAAACCTGCTCACGGAGGGTCGGCATGATATTCGGGATGACCACAGCGGGCGTGTCAACGACAGGGGCCTCACTCAGCGTGACATTGTCACCGGCCTTGGGCAAAATACTGTCGTTGCCGTCAGAGATGTTAACCACCTCACCGAAAGCAACTGCAAGTGAAGCGGAAACTTCGTCGAACTTCTTCTCATTAACCTGGCTGATTGCGTAAAGCAGGACGAAAAGGGCGAACAGCAGCGTGACCATGTCGGCATAGGAGATGAGCCACCGCTCGTGGTTCTCCGGCTCGTGCTCTACGTGCCGACGATTTGCCAAGGTCAGGAAGCTTTCTCAAGATCGCGCAATACGTCGGCGGGTAGGAGTGCGCGAAGCCTGCGCTCGACCATACGTGGGTTTGCACCTGCTTGAATGGACAAGATTCCCTCAATAATGACTTCACCCTGTGTCGTACGCAATTCATTCAGCAGCCGCATCTTGGCGCCAATTGGCAGCCAGAAGACGTTAGCCGAAAGCACTCCCCACATGGCGGCAACGAATGCAGCCGCGATCGCGCTACCGAGTTCGTCAGGGTTCGAAAGGTTTCCGAGGACGGTCACGAGACCAAGAATCGTGCCGATAATGCCGATGGTCGGCGCGTAGCCACCCATATCTACGAATAGTTTTGCGTGGCGGCCCCCGTTCACGCTTTCGCTGTGCAGTTCGGCCTCGAGTATTCGCGCTAGATCGGTTGGGTCAGTGCCATCGATGGCTAGTTCTAGTCCACGCCGCAGCAATGGCTCCTCAATTTCAGTGACTGTTGCCTCAAGGGAAAGTAGGCCATCACGGCGGGCGATGTTGGCGCAGTTGACCAGGGTTTCCAGTAGGCCGTCATACTTTGGGGTTGCGGACAACAGCGATTTCACCCCGGCCTTAATTGAGGCAATCCAGAGCTTCGCTGACATTCCTGCGGCACCACAGGCGAAAGTGCCACCAAAGACCAGGATCAGGGGAGCCAGAAGCAAAACTGATGTAGGCGATCCGCCTTCAAGAATTAGCACCACCAGGACGATGATAAAGGCGAAAATAACTGCTATTAAAGTAATGGGATCCATGGTCAGCGCCGCGGATTCAGGGGGACGACGTTCGGCCCTTGCTTGCCATCCTGCAGGTCAACTGAAGCAGCCACCTCTTGAGCAAGCGCCAGGATCGATGCGCGGTCCATTCGAATTGCCTCAATAAGGTCGGTGAGTTTTTCGGTGACCA
>CAMBQX010000050.1 GCA_945870085.1 Bifidobacterium breve
CTGCAGCAGTTCTTTGATGACCCAACAGTTGAAGAGTTGTGGATTAATGAACCGGGCCGAGTTTTCATCGCCCGCGAGGGTCGCAGTGAACTTACGACGGTGGTTTTAACCGATAGTGATGTTCGTGATCTGGTCGAGCGCATGCTTCGGGCTTCTGGGCGGCGCCTTGACCTAAGTAATCCATTTGTTGATGCGATGTTGCCAGACGGCAGTCGTTTACATGTTGTGATCCCTGATATCACCCGTGCCCACTGGGCAATAAACGTTAGGCGATTTGTCGTTGCGGCACGTCATGTGCACGACCTGGTGGCCAAGGGCACTTTAAACATGCAAGCCGCTGACTTCTTGGAAGCAGCAGTTATCAGTGGACTCAACATTTTGGTAGCCGGGGGCACGCAAGCTGGTAAAACAACTTTCCTCAACGCACTTTTAGGTTGCGTACCAAGCAGCGAACGAATCGTATCCTGCGAAGAAGTATTCGAAATTAGATTATCGCACCCGGATTGGGTGCCTATGCAGACTCGTGATGCCAGTCTCGAGGGTACCGGCGAGGTGCCGCTGCGGCGATTGGTACGCGAGGCGTTGCGTATGCGCCCCACCAGGTTGGTCGTTGGCGAGGTTAGGCAAGCCGAGGCATTGGATCTACTTGTGGCGATGAACAGCGGTATGCCATCGATGGCAACCTTGCACGCAAACAGTGGCCGCGAGGCGGTGACAAAGTTATGCACCCTGCCGCTATTGGCTGGTCAGAACATCTCCGGTGATTTCGTGGTGCCCACGGTTGCCGGTTGCGTTGACATCGTTGTTCACTTGGCAACAGACCATGAGGGGGCAAGGCGCGTCCGTGAAATTATCGCCCTACCTGGGCGGGTTGAAAATGGCGTTGTCGAAATAGCCGACATCTTTGTCGATCGCGGTACCGGACTCGTGCGTGCCGGCGGCTTTCCGCCGCACCCTGAAAGATTTGCGCGGCGCGGATTCGATCTAGCCAAGTTACTCGAGTCGGCGGTCGATTTTACGGCTGCACGTGGGCGGGCCGCCTAATGAGCATTTTCTAATGGGCGCGGTCATTGGGCTATTAGTTGGCACCGGGGCGGTCTTGGTCATGCTGTCGTTCTCCGATCGAGATGACAAGAAACTGGCACGCTCTCGCAAGGTTGGAGCATTGGCAAGGTTGGTCGAGCGATCCGGGATCCCGCGGCTCACTTCGGCAAACCTAATCGGGGCTTGTTTCGCTGCTGCAATTCTTGCTGGTGCGGCAACCTTGATAGTTACCGCAGTTCCGATGGTCGCCTTGATGGCGGCTGCCGTCGCTGGGTATCTGCCGTTCCTGATGATTAAGCGGCAGGTGAGCGCACGGGCAAAAGCCCTGCGGGTGTCGTGGCCCGATGCTGTTGACACGTTGGTGTCGGCGGTGCGAGCAGGTATGTCGCTCCCCGAGGCCCTGATAGATCTCGCCCGGCGTGGGCCAGAGCCACTTCGCCCTTCATTCGCCGCTTTCGCTGCGGAGCATCGAGCTACCGGCTCATTCGTTGCGGCGCTTAATGTGTTACAAGATCATCTCGCTGACCCGGTGGCTGACAGAGTGATTGCCTCACTTCGGATCGCCCGTGAAGTCGGCGGCACTGACTTGGGCACGGTTTTGCGGACCTTGAGCACGCTACTTCGAGAGGATGCGCGAACGCGCGGTGATATTGAAGCGCGCCAGAGCTGGACGGTTTCGGCAGCTCGGATGGCAGTCGCAGCCCCATGGATCACCTTGGCGATGTTATGCACGAGGCCGGAGGCGGTCACCGCTTACAACTCTTTGAGTGGTGCCTTGGTGATCGTGCTAGCGGGTGTCCTCTCGATTGCCGCATACCGCGTAATGCTGGCAATAGGCCGGCTACCGATCGAACCTCGGATGATCACATGAGTAGTAACTCAGTAGGTGCCATCATCGGGCTGCTTTTCGCCGGGGGATTGCTCTTGGTGGTTTCGCGGCTAGGGGCAACGCGCAAATTGAAAATGGCTGAACGTATTGCTCCTTTCATTGGCCGCCGCGATGCCCGTCAAGACGATCAATCCTCGGTCGGCGCATTATTGGTGCTGTTTAAGCCGCGCATGTTCACCCGCAAGAGTGATTCAGCGCTTGCCATTCGGCTTGGTCGTGCTGGGCGAGGTGCTGAACTGGATCGTTATCGACTCGACCAGGTGCTCTTCTCGGCCATCGGGGTGATCGCCGGCGGCGTCGTGGGTTTGCTTTTGATTGCAAAAGGTGCGCCAGCGATTGGCGTGGTGTTACTGGCGGCAGTGGGCGCTGTGGCCGGAGTGCTTGGTGCGGATCGGCGCCTAGTTAAGCAAGGCAAGAATCGGCAGCGCCGAATCGGGCAGCAACTGCCGACGGTTGCTGAACTACTCGCATTCGCGGTGGCGGCGGGGGAGTCTCCCGTCGTTGCACTCGAAAGAGTCGCGCACACGACCACCGGAGACCTCTCCGATGAGATCCGGGTGGCTATCGCTGATCTACACGCCGGGTTCACTCTGGATCAAGCGTTGCGCGGCATCGCTGATCGCACTGGGAGTCAAGATGTCGAACGTTTTGTCGACGGGCTGATTGTTTCTTTGGAACGTGGCACCCCACTAGCTGAAGTACTTCGTGCCCAAGCGGCTGATGCGCGCGCGGCGGACCGCAGGGCTCTCATGGAGATCGCTGGCCGCAAAGACGTCGCGATGTTGATCCCTGTCGTCTTCTTCATCTTGCCGACTGTCGTCTTGATCGCGCTATTTCCGGGCATCCGAAGCCTGCAGCTGGTGGTGCCATAAAGGAGTTTCCAAAGTAAGTGCCAATTCACCAAAAAGTAAAAAGGAGTAGGAAATGTTTATCGCTATCCGTATATACAACGAACTCTTAGCGCGGCTTCAAACAATCACTGATGAGCGTGGCGATGTGCCAGGTTGGGTGCTTGTATCGGTTATGACCGCCGGTTTAGTGACCGCAATCTGGCTTGTCGCCGATGACCAATTGACTTCGGTCCTGAATCGTTCACTGTCATCCATATCTACCCCGTGATTGTTTGATCATGCGAGCTGATTTCCGGGAGCACCGCCTGCATTTCCAAAGGTTAAAGGCTCGACTGCGACATGATCAAGGGGGCAATGCGACGGTCGAGTTTGCCCTTGTTGCACCCATCTTGCTTGCGGTCGCACTTGCTGTTTTACAACTTGCGCTCGCATTGCATGTGCGGGCAACGTTGACCTCGGCTGCGGCCGAGGGAGCAAGAGCGGCGGCTTTGGCCGGGTCCGATCTGGCGGCCGGTGAGCGTCGGGCAAGGGCGATTTTGCAGGAGAACATTGCAGCGGGTGTAGTGCAAGACATCACGGTGCAGCGCGAGTGGCACGGGGGAGCACTCGTTATCTCAGTTGAAATCGAGGCCGCACTGCCGCTGGTTGGGCTATATGGGCTAACGCAGATGTCCGTGATCGGCCACGCACTTCAGGAGCACGCGTGAGCGCCATCCGCGAGCGTCTTCGAAACTTACGGTCGGCCGATGATGGCAATGCGGTGATCGAGTTTCTTATCATCGGGGTTCTGGTATTGATTCCAATGGCCTATTTGGTGTTATGCGTTATGCGTGTTCAGGCTGCGACATTTGCTTCCACCCAGGCCGTGCGCGAGGCTGGACGAGCCTTCAATTCGGCTGATTCAGTCAGGCAGGGTCAAGTATCTGCGCGCATGGCCGCCAGATTAGCTTTTTCGGACCAAGGTTTTGAATTTCCGGATTCGGCCCTTCGCATTAGTTGCCCGGCATCACCATGTTTAGCTGCGGGCAGTGTGGCTGAAATATCACTGAATTGGCAGGTGCTCTTACCGTGGATTCCGGCCGGTCTAACAAGTGCTGTCTCAGTCCCGATCGAGGTGCATCATCTTGCCCCCGTAGACGATTATCGAGTTACCGAGTGAGATTCAAAAATCGAGTGACGAAGTGCGGCGATGACCGCGGCAGTGTGCTGCTGCTTGGTGTCGGATTTGTCATCGTGTGCCTACTTGCTATTGCAGTGGTCACCGATGTGTCGGCAGCTTTTTTGCAGCGCCGTAGTCTGATGTCACTTGCCGATGCCGCGGCCATTGCTGGAGCCCAGGCCATAGACCAAGGGGCGTATTACGCCAATGGGGCTAGTGTCGGAACTCGACTCAATCCAGGATTAGTGCGCTCGGCAGCAGCAGCCTATTTGACGCGCACTAATGCCGCATCGAGCATCCCCGGTCTGCATATCGAAAGGATCAGCTCCGACGGCGTGCACGTCCTTGTTGCCCTGAGTGCCCCCTTGCGGTTGCCGTTCTTTGGGCCTGTTCACCAAGAGTTAGCTCACGTCGAGGCATCGGCCCGACTGGATTACCGCCCCAGCCCCTGATCGGGCAGGCACCGTGACCGTAGGGTGGTGGTCTGTGACCCCCTTAGAAGCCCAAGAGCGCATGGCTTCCTTGGCAACCACGCTCTCGAGCATTGAAACGGTGTTGAACTTGCCAGCGATGCGCGAGGCGATCGTGGATTTAGAGGCCCAGGCGTCGGCCCCTGACCTTTGGGATGACCAAGATCGGGCCCAGCAGGTCACTTCGCGGCTTTCATTCGTGCAGGGTGAAGTCCGGCGGGTTGAAAACCTCCGCCGGCGCTTTGATGACCTGCCGATCCTTTATGAACTTGCTGACGATGAGGGTGATGCTGGTGCCCTCGCCGACGCAGATAAGGAACTTGAGTCGATGCAGGCAGCCATCGATGAACTTGAGGTCCGCACCCTTTTATCCGGTGAGTACGACTCGCGCGAGGCGCTGATCACTATCCGAGCCGAGGCCGGTGGCGTTGATGCCGCCGACTGGGCCGAAATGCTGCTGCGGATGTATTCGCGATATTGCGAGCGGCATAACTGGTCACTTGAAGTTTATGAGACTTCCTACGCCGAAGAAGCCGGCATTAAGTCGGCCACGTTTGCGGTGAAGGCGCCCTACGCTTATGGCACCCTTTCGGTCGAGCAGGGCACTCATCGCTTGGTGCGTATCTCGCCATTTGATAATCAAGGGCGCCGCCAAACCTCATTTGCGGGCGTTGAAGTAATCCCGGTGATAGCGCAAGCCGAGAGTATTGACATCCCAGAGGATGATTTGCGAGTCGATGTTTATCGGTCGAGTGGTCCGGGTGGCCAAGGTGTTAACACCACCGACTCTGCGGTGCGCCTCACACATATTCCAACCGGTGTAGTGGTGTCGTGCCAAAATGAACGTTCACAATTACAAAACCGCGCCACTGCGATGGCAGTACTACAGGCGAAATTACTCGAGCGCCGCCGGCAAGAAGATAGAGCCAAAATGGATGCGCTCAAGGGTGATTCGACCGGGTCGTGGGGCAATCAGATGCGCTCGTATGTGCTTCACCCTTATCAAATGGTTAAAGACCTTCGCACCGAGGAGGAAACCGGCAATACGGCCGCGGTTCTCGATGGCGAGATAGATGCCTTTATTGAGGCCGGAATCCGGTGGCGCAAGCAGCAGTCCGCCTGATTTGGGGCACCTTCGCATAGACTGCGTACGTGATCCTGTTCGACGGAGTTACCAAGCTCTACGCAAATCAAGAGCGCCCTGCCTTGGACGAGGTTTCCCTTGAGATCGAAAAGGGTGAGTTCGTTTTCCTGGTTGGCCCATCGGGCTCAGGTAAGTCCACCTTCTTGCGTTTAGTGCTGCGTGAGGAGCGCCCGACTAAAGGCCAGGTTTGGGTTGCGGGCAAAGAGTTGAATCGACTTTCAAATTGGAAGATCCCAGCGTTACGACGACAGATTGGCACAGTGTTTCAGGATTTCCGGTTGCTTCCGAATAAGACCGTTGCCGAAAATGTCGCCTTCGCACTTGAGGTTATTGGTAAGCCGGCGTCTCATATTCGCAAGGTGGTGCCCGAAGTTCTCGAGGTCGTTGGCCTCGAAGGCAAAGAGGAGCGCCGTCCCGATGAACTATCAGGTGGCGAGCAGCAGCGCGTTGCAATTGCAAGGGCTTTCGTTAACCGGCCAATCTTGCTCATCGCCGATGAACCGACCGGAAACCTTGACCCAGGCACCTCGGTGGGCATCATGAAGCTGCTGGATCGTATTAATCAACTGGGCACGACCGTGGTGATGTCAACCCATGATCAGGCAATTGTTGATCAGATGCGCAGGCGGGTAATTGAGCTCGAGGGTGGGCATGTCGTTCGCGATCAGTCACGCGGTGTTTACGGGTATGCCCGGTAGTTAGTTATTAACCTGACAAGAGATAAGGAGGAATCAGCATGCGCGCAAACTTTGTGGCAAGTGAAGTAAGTAGCGGCATTCGTCGTAACCTGACCATGACAATGGCCGTTGTCATCACCGTTGCTGTTTCACTCGGTCTCTTTGGCGCCAGCATGCTGGTGCGAGCGCAGGTTTCAACAATGAAGGATTTCTGGTACGACAAAGTTGAGGTATCAATCTTCCTTTGCGGTAAAGGTAGCGATACCCCTTCATGCGCCGGTGGGCCTGTTACTAAAGCCCAGCGCGACCAGATAAAAGCCGACCTCGAATTTCTGAAGCCTCTTGTTGACAGTGTCTACTACGAGTCACAAGCCGAAGCATTTGCGCGGTTCCAAGAACAGTTCAAGAATTCACCGATTGTCGACAACGTCAAACCAACAGCGCTTCCTGAGTCCTTCCGCGTGAAGCTTTCTGACCCGACTAAGTACGACGTTGTGGCGTCAGCATTTTCCGGTCGGCCCGGCATCGAGCAGGTCAATGATCAACGCAAAATCCTCGATAAGTTCTTCCGCTTACTCGGGGGCCTGCAACTTATTGCACTTTTGATTGCGTTGTCAATGCTTGTGGTAACGGTGCTACTGATCGTAAATACCATGCGAGTAGCCGCCTTTAGTCGGCGCCGGGAGACCAGCATCATGCGATTGGTCGGCGCCTCGAACTTCTATATCCAACTGCCATTTTTATTAGAGGCTGCGGTAGCGGCGGGCATCGGGGCGATCTTGGCCGTGGTTGGCCTGGTGTTCGTCAAAATCATTGTTATTGATCAGGTACTGGCTCCGTCCTTCCAATTCACGGCCTTCGTCGGCTGGGATGCGGTGCTGGCGATCGCTCCGCTCATGATTTTGGTGGGAGTAGGGCTTGCCGCGATCGCGGCTTTCTTCACCCTTCGTAAGTATTTGCGGGTCTAAGTGCCCGCAACCCCGTGTTACGCGTGGGGTTAATGTGACATAACGGCTATTCTGGGTGGGTGCTTCCCCGCCACCGGCTGGCGATTTTGATCGCCCTCGCCAGCACCTTGCTGCTGCCTGCTGGTGGGCTGCCGGGGGCGCAAGCCGCTAGTTACCCCGGCTCTCGGGTTGGAGCCAGCGAGATTGACGGCCAGGTGGAGCAGGCTGGCGAAGCCGTCGATGGTGCCAATGCCAAAGTGGCTCGGGCTCTTAAGACTTTAGTTTCGGCTCGCGGTCAACTACCTGCGGCCAGGCGCGCCAAGGTAGCGGCCGAAAAATCAGCGGCCTTAGCGGTGACGGCAGCCCAACAGGGCGCCAATGCCGCAAGGATGGCAAATATTGCAGTGATTACCTCACAGGTGCAACAGGCGCAAGTGCGTACGAAGTTACAAGAAGTCTCGGAGCAGATCGATGACGTTGTCCGATTGGTTTATCAACAGGGCCCACTAGGTGAGATTGAAGTAGTTCTTGATGCGCAGAATCCAGGTGACTTCGCTTCACGGCTGGCCTCGGTTGATGCGATCTCGCGGTCTCAGGCAACAACGCAAAATGAATTAATCAAGGCACGCGCAGACTTGGTGATGAAAGGCGTAAAGCACGAAGCATTGAAGGCCACGGCTGAAGAGGCGAAGCTTGCTGCTGATACTCAATTGGTGAAAGCGAGGCAGGCACAAGCCCAGGCCCGTGCCGCGCAGACCCGCATTTTGCAGCTGGTGGCTCAACGTAAGGCGTCTTTGGTTATCGCGAAGAAAAATAAGGCAGTGATTGCGAAAAGGTTTCAGCGGCTAAAAGCGAAGCAGGCTTTGATGGCCAAGCAAGCTGCAGCCGCCGCGAGGCGCGAGGCAGCCAGACTTGCTGCTCAAGGTGATAATTCACCAACGGGAGAGCTCCGATGGCCCATTGACGGTGGCGGAGTCAGCGCGATCGTGGGCCCAAGGGTGCACCCGGTCTACGGCTACGACTCCTGTCACACCGGCACCGATATTCGCGGCATCACGGGCACCCCTATTCACGCAGCTGCCGGGGGGACAGTCGCACAGATCTCAACAGGAGGGCCGTACGGCCTAGCAACACTTATCGCCCACGCGGGCGGGCTGACTACCTTCTATGCACATCAGTCAAGTGTTAGCGTCAGCGAAGGTCAGCAAGTCAGTGTTGGGGAAGTTATCGGAGCTGTGGGTGACACTGGGTGGGTAACCGGCCCCCACTTGCATTTTGAAGTGCGCCGGGGAGGTACCGCCTATGATCCGATGGGTTGGTTCGGGGGCCCTAAGAGCCCCGTTTCCTGCCAGTAGTGACCATTTAGGCACTGCTCCTGCTCACCAGGCGCGTTGTTTGTTGAATATTGGAGGTGATGGGCGATGCCACGTGAGACCGGGCGCAAAGTAATTGCCCAGAACCGTAAGGCGCGGCATGACTACTCGATCGAGGATGTCTTTGAGGCCGGCATGGTGCTCACCGGCACCGAGGTTAAGTCGCTGCGCGAGGGCCGGGCAACTTTGACCGATGGCTACGCAATTGTTGCAGATGGTGAAATGTGGCTGCGCGGAGTCCACATCCCCGTTTACGACCTAGGCACCTGGAACAACCATGAGCCGCGCCGGCCCAGAAAATTGCTACTTCGACGCGAAGAGATTCGCCGGATCACCAATAAGACCAAGGAGTCCGGCTTAACGTTGATTCCGCTTTCCATGTACTTCAAGGATGGTTACGCCAAGATTGAAATTGCGCTAGCCCGTGGCCGCAAAAGTTACGACAAGCGCCACGCGATAGCAGAGCGTGAGTCAAAGCGCGAAACAGATCGCGCTACCGGTCGCCGGAGTAAGGGCAACGACTAAGCACGATTTATTAGTGGCTGATGAGCGCGGGCATGCGCCCAGCAATTCACTTTTTGACTTCGTCCTCATTAACTTCACCGAGTCGGGTAATTCGTTGGGCATGCCCGACCAACCCACCAAGCATGACCATCGAGGCGGTGTCATCGGCAGCCTGTAGGGCTTGCTGAATGCTCGTTTCGCTGGCAGCGCTGCCAGTGGTCGGGTCGGCGATGGTTGCAGCGGCAGCGGCGAATACCTGCGCAAGTGGTGAGAGTTCGTGGGATGAGCCAGCGGCCGGACGCTCGGTGATCAAGTGGTTCAGGTCTGAAGCAATTGACAGTACGCGCGCTGCCATCACTTGCGTCACTCGAAGTTGCTGTTCTAGTTCGCGTAGATCGAATTCATGGATGGCCGGAGACCAACGCCGGTGATCTCGCACATCTTCAACAGCAACGGCTAGGCGCATAGTCTCATCGCGTAGACGAACCGCTTTGTCGAACCAGGTGCGAGTGATTTCAGGAGTAAGAGTCATCTGCACCCCCTGCGCAATGTCATTTAGTAGCTCAGCCAGTTCATTTTGAATGCTTGACAATTCAACTTCGGCGCGGCCAACCGGCTTACCTCTACTCGTGAAGTAGGAGGCAACAAGTGCGCAGGCGCCACCGACCATGACGCCGAGGAATCTCTCAAGGGCGCCCTCCGGGCTCGTATGTGCGCCGATGACCAAAATAACGGTGACAGCAACAGCCATGGCGGCATATGGAGCCAAACGTGGGTCAGCCACCTGTAAGAGCCGAATGATGCCAAAACTGGCGAGCACCAAAATCGCGATAGTTGCAGGCCCGAAACCAATTAATGAAATCGCGGCGAATGCGACGGCGGAGCCGGCAACAACCCCGATAACCTGAAAAAGGGCCTCCTTGGCAGCGTGGTGGAAAGTGGCTCGGGTTGCCACCACGGCGGTTATTGCTGCCGGCACCGGGTCGACAAGAGCTAAGGCCCCACCGATCACATATGCCGCGGTTGCTGCTGCGGCGGTTAGTACCGCCAACCGCAGATAGGGGGAGTGCAGCACGATCTGGCCCAGTTTGTGCCCGGCGCGCTCGCTGCCCATTACGCTCCCATCAAAGGAGCAAATGCTCCCGATGGCTAGTTTAAGGTGAAAATGGCGTATTCTTAAAACCACGGGCCTCGGCCTCTTGATTGTTCATAATTAAATATGGGGGTGATCGGTTTCGACGTTCAGATGTTTTGACCGGAGAAGCGTGTCGAGAATCAAGGTGATCTCGTTAAGAATCCTTGAAAAACAATAACTGCCAAAAATACGCAGTCTGCAGACGCTTACGCCCTCGCGGCCT
>CAMBQX010000051.1 GCA_945870085.1 Bifidobacterium breve
AGCCCTTGAACTACATTGTCGACCTCGAACATCAAGTTGCTATGTGTGAGCATGCAGCCCTTGGGCCTGCCGGTGGTTCCGGAGGTGTAGATGATGGTGGCAATTGACGCCGGGTTTAGTGTCGCGCGGCGAGATTCGAGTTCGTCATCGCTCACCCCGCTACCGGCTGACTTCAACTCGTCAATAATGCCGTCCTCGAATACCCACATACGAGTGACTTCGGGGACGTCAACCGCAACCTGATCAAATACCGCCTTATGCTTTCGCGTCTCAAGGAATACCGCGACCGAGCCAGAGTCACTGAGGATCCACTGCACCTGCTCGGCCGATGAGGTCTCGTAGATGGGCACACTAACTGCGCCGGCGTACCAAACCGCGTAATCGACCAGGGCCCATTCATAGCGGGTGCGCGACATAATCCCAATGCGCTGGCCAGGCTCAACCCCATTGGCAATGATGCCTTTCGCAATTGCCCGGACTTCATCATTGAACTGCTTTGCGGTGATACCAACCCAAGCGGCACCGCGCGGCACCGAGAAGACCACTCGATCCGGCACCTGCTGGGCGTTCTCGCTGACGTGGTCAACCAAACTTCCTGAGGTTGGAGCCGGGACGATTACCGGAACGGTGAATTCCTTCAGCACGGTGGTGCTCCTTCTTTGAGTCGCGGGGCGGGCAATTCCTTAGCCGTAACGATTACCGTAACCCAACTTCGAAACATAGGCTAGGGGAATCCGGCTGCTTTTTACCCTACGAGAGTGCCCAGGCCACCGGCATGGCATTCTCTGGCCCATGTCCAGCCTTGATCTCGTCGACGAGACCTATTTGGTCACCGGCAGGCCGCTGCTAGCAGCGGTGGTCTCTGACAAAGCCAGGTGGGATGAGTGGTGGCCAGAGTTGACCTTGACGGTTTTCATGGACCGGGGGGTCGACGGTATTAGATGGTCAATTTCAGGGGCCTTGGTTGGCTCAAGTGAAATCTGGCTAGAGCCGGTCGGTGATGGGGTGCTGTTGCACTATTACCTGCGCGCGGAACCAGCCCTGCGTGGCCGGCGCAAAATTGAGAAATTAAGAAGCCGCCACGCCATGGCGTGGAAACGCTCAGTTTGGGCTCTAAAGGATGAACTCGAAGGCGATAGGCGTCCGGGTGATCCGCGATGAAAGTGCATATCGTCTCTGACGTCCACGGTGCCAGCGATGCTTTGGCGCGCGCGGCTGAGGGCTCAGACCTTTTTATTTGCTTGGGCGATTTAATACTCTTCTTGGACTACGACGACCCAACACAGGGTATTTATGCGGACCTTTTTGGACCGGACCACACGCGGGCCTACATAGAGGCGCGCACGGCAAATCGATTCGATGACGCACGTGAGCTCAGTGCCGCTGCGTGGCGCGGCCGAGGCGTGGTCGACCACGCAGATCGTTGGGCCTCACTTGAGATGATGATCCGTAAGCAATATGAAGTGCTATTCGAGGCCATGCCAACTCCAGCCTTACTTACCTACGGCAATGTCGATGTTCCAGCTTTGTGGCCGGAATTCTTAAAGCCAGAGCACCAAGTGGTTGACGGTGCGACAGTAACCATAAATGGGATTCGGATGGGTTTCGTCGGGGGTGGCTTAGCGAGCCCCATGCGCACGCCCTATGAACTGACCGAAGAGCAGTACGCTGAAAAAATACAAGCATTAGGGCCGGTAGATGTGCTCTTCACCCACATTCCACCGGCGGTGCCACAGTTGGCCTATGACACGGTGGCGCGGCGTTTCGAGACTGGAAGCCAGGCGACCTTGGATTACTTAAATGAGTTTTCCCCGGCGTACCACTTCTTCGGGCATGTGCACCAGCCACTTCGGGCGCGCGCTCGAGTCGGTAAAACCGAATGTCTAAATGTGGGGCATTTTCACGGCCGAAAACTTCCCTTTGTGATCGACCTCTAAAGGGGCCTAGCTAGGTAGTAGCCTTTGCCTTCAGTTCGGTCGATTGTTGTGAAGGAGTCTGCATGGGGGACAAGACCGAGTCGAGCATCGTCATTGATGCGGCGCCGGCAGCCATCATGGCGGTAATCGCTGATCTTGCGGCTTATCCGCAGTGGAGTGATGGCATTTCTTCGGTTGAAGTCCTCTCGCTTTATGAGGAGGACTCAAGGCCGGCCGATGCCCGCTTTAGCCTGGCATCGGGCCCGATCAAAGACAACTATGAACTCGAGTACGACTGGGATGACGATAAATCTGTTACTTGGACATTGACGAAGGCCGAAATGCTTACGGCCATGGATGGCAGTTACACGTTGACAGAAAATGAGGATGGTACGACCACCGTGCATTATCAACTCGCTGTAGACGTGAAAATACCGATGATCGGCATGATAAAGCGGAAGGCCGAACGCGTCATAGTAGACACCGCACTCAAAGGGCTAAAGAAACGTGTCGAGTCAAGTTCGTCTGGTTCTGTTTAGCGGCAAAGGCGGCGTCGGGAAATCAACCCTTGCAGCCGCGACCGCCGTTCAACTAGCCGATGCTGGCCGCCGTGTGCACTTGGTATCAACCGACCCCGCGCATTCGTGCGGTGATGTATTTGGTGTCGCGATGCAGCCGGGTACCCCAAATGTGGTTAATGAAAGACTTTCCGTGACCATTTTGGATGCGCACATTCAGCGCACACGGTCATGGCGCACATTACAAGCCATTGCGGTTGAGTTGCTGACCGAAGCCGGAGTTGATCCAATTCACGCGGCGGAATTGACGGTGCTGCCGGGTATTGACGAAATACTTTCGCTCCTGGCCGTGACCGAATTACTTGATGACCCAGATATTGACATTGTTGTAGTAGACGGCGGCCCAACGGCGGAAACCGCGAGACTTTTGGCACTGCCCGAGGCTTTAGAGCAGGTACTAGCGGCGATAATGACACCGGCGTTCGCGGTGTCAAGATCAGCGCGCGGCCCCGTTAATGCAGAGGCCACGGTGCTTACCGCGCTCCAAGAATTGGCTGCCGATTTACGAAGAGTCAAGCAGGCGCTGTCTGGTAGCGGCAGTGTGGTGCGCCTTGTTGCAACACCCGAGAAAGTTGTCTTGGCCGAGACGCGGCGACATCTCGCAACTTTGACGCTGCTCGGTCATCACGTAGATGCGATCTTTGTTAATAGGTACCCGGCAAGCAGTGACAACTGGCCACGTAAATGGGCGCAGAAGCAACGTAAGCGGGTTCGCACCTTGCGCGCCGACATCACCAAGACTCCGATCATCACCGTGCCGTTTAAGACCGAAGAGCCGATTGGGAAGTCCGGGTTGCGCAAACTTCCGGTAACGATCAGGCGCAAGCCTGCGGATGCGTTGTTCACCAGCCGGGTGCCGGGCGGGGTACTGCCAACAGTTGCGGGCTATGAGTGGCGGATCCCGCTATCGGATCCGGCCGATCAGGATATAAAAGTGGGCCGGCTTGGTGACAACGCAATCATTGTTGTCGGTTCGACCCGGCGGGTAGTTGCGCTCCCGCCGGTGTTGTGCCGGTGTGTTATGCAAGGTGCGGTAGTGCGTGCTCAGCAGATTGTGATTGCATTCGAACCCGATGAGTCACTTTGGCGGCAATCATGAGTGATGAGCAGCGGTCCTTTGACCCGAGTGCGATTGCGGGCGGCCTGCAGCAATTGTTCACTTGGGCCGCCCAGACAGTTGTTGGCCCGCACAACGAACATGAAAATGTAGATGAGCACCCCGAGTGCTTGGTGTGTCGAGGCATGGGTGCGATGCGAGCACTTGGCCTAGATGCGTTGGTGAACCAAGCGGCAAACAGCGGTGCCACTGAATGGGATCTAGACACCTCGGTTGATGTAACAAGCCATGAAACATTTGTTGGCAACGACGAAGACGTCACGTGGGTACGCGTCAAACGTAAAGACCCCTAGGCTGAAGATATGACTTTCAGCATTGGTGTTGATGTTGGCGGAACTAAAATCTTGGCGGGCTTGGTAGACGTGTCCGGTGCAATTGTCACCACGGCGCGACGTGAGTCACCGCGCAATGATGCGAATAAGGCTCTTGCTGTGGTCGCCGAGGTAGTAGCCGAACTAAGTGCGCCGTACCCCGGCGCGGTGGTCGGCGTTGGATTGGGAGTCGCAGGCCCGGTGGATTCGTCAAGGTCGACGGTTTTCTTCGCCCCGAATCTTGGTTGGTCGAATGTTCCGGCACGGGCCTTACTGGAGGAAGTCGTCGGTGTCCCGGTTGTGGTCGAAAATGACGGCAATGCGGCCGCCTGGGGCGAGTTCAAGTTTGGCGCTGGGGCGGATGTTGAAGACTTAACCATGGTGACAGTAGGAACGGGCATCGGCGGCGGCATCATCATTGATGGGGTGCTATTGCGCGGTGCACATGGTGCGGCCGGTGAGATTGGCCATATGAACGCGATCCCGGACGGATTACCGTGTGCCTGCGGTCGTAATGGGTGCTGGGAGCAATATGCGAGCGGTAACGCGCTCGTGCGTGATGCCAGAGCTCTTGCGGCGAGTAGACGTAGTGAAGCTGGCCTCTTGCTATCACTCGGTGATGGCACTCTGGAGGGGGTGCAGGGTGTGCACTTGACCAAAGCTGCCGAGCTTGGGGATCTAGTCGCCATCGAAGCTTTCAGGGGGGTTGGTACCTGGCTCGGCCGGGGCTTGGCCGATTTAACCGCGATTTTGGACCCAACGGCGTTTGTTATTGGCGGTGGGGTTTCCGAAGCCGGTGACTTCCTGCTCACCAGCGCCCGTCAGACTTTGTCCGACAAACTCAGCGGCAAGCGGCAACGCCCGACACCGGAGATTCGCTTGGCGGTGCTCGGTAATCGCGCCGGACTCATCGGCGCGGCCGACTTGGCGCGCACTAACTCGCAGTCGCTTCGTGCTAGTTGAAGTAGAAGGCGATCTTTGAGCCCGCGCTGGTAAAACCTGAGTGGATTGATTCACCGGATACCCCCGCGTACTTTCCGGTACCACCGGTAATGGCGAAAGTTTGGGCTTCACTCGGTGGCACGCCAGGTGTCGCGACGATTAAGGATTTAGCGTAAATCACTCCACCCGGCGCGGTTATGGTCAAACTTACATCGCGATTTTCTTGGCCCCCGGGTAACCCAGCGCGCACTGTGATCTGGCTGGTCGTGTAAAAACCAATCGCGGACCCTGCGGGCTTACGCGACAAATCACCAGTTGAGACTGAGATATCGCCGACACTTGATCCGGTGACCCCCAGGTCAATTACGGTGCGAGTTGGTGAACCTAGGTACCAAATTAGATCGGCTTTAGCGGCCGCGGCTCCCGGGGCGAAAACCAATACGAGAGCCGTGACCGAGGCAACGCAACTAGCGACACGGCGCGAATTAGAACCAAGAATTTTCATACTTGGAGTTTAACAAGTCGGGCTAGACAACGGCACCATCATCTCGCTCACCATCGCTGACTTCACGCTCGCGCTTGCGGGCGACAAGGGTGATGAAGCCGGCAACCGAGGCAACGAGTGCCAGCGTGGTTAAAAAGCTCCCGAGCCCCAGGACATAAACGAGTACCAGGAAGAGTGGTCCGCCGATGGCCCCCGCCCAAGCGAATCTGCCGATGGTGTCAGGCAGTGGTATTGGCGGTGGCTCGGGCGGTTCGAATTTACCTTCGGAGAGCAGTTCTTCAATAAATGGGTCTGGTTCTTCGGGCGCTATTTGCCTATTGAGGTCGCCAATTTCCATGCGCATGTCGCCGGATAGATAGGCGACGATGGCTTCCCAAGCGCTATCTTGCTCCGGATCATTTTGTTCAGGTGATGGTTCATGAGGTGGTGATGTCATCAGTTTGCTATCACGCGTCGGACAAAGTCGATGCTGCCACTTTCTATTACATCGGCCTCATAATCAATGGTGGCAACATGAAATGACCGGGTTAGTAGTACGTCAGTCTTATCGGCGGATCGAGTGTTCGCCAAAATCCAGGCGGTATTGGATGGCTCAACCACATGATCTTGCTCGCTGTGGAAAATGAGGAGGGGCTGGGTCACTTTGGCAATATCTGCTTTCACAGCTGTCCAGAGTTTGGTTAGTGAATGTGCGGCTTTAAGCGGCATTCGATCGTAGGCCCCTTCGTCGACGCCGGGTTTTGCAATGTCATTTGAGACCCCGGGGAATGATGGGATGAAGCGGTAGATGAGCGGAAGTAGATGACGATCGGCTCGCTCTGAGTGCACCGCGGGGTTAACCAGCACGATTCCGGAGATCGCCGAGCCATGTTCTTCGGCGATTCGTAGGCTCAACGAGCCACCCATTGACAGGCCCATGATGAAAACTTGATCGTGATGGGCTTTGAGTTCGCATACATTGCGGTCGGCCTCTGCGTACCAGTCCTCCCAAGTGGTGATGTTCATGTCCTGCCAGCGGGTCCCGTGCCCTGGTAGCCGCGGAACTCGCACCGTCCAGCCAGCTTGGGCGAGGGCTCGCCCCCAAGGGGTAACCGATTTGGGGGATCCGGTGAATCCATGGAGGACACAAATGGCCACCGAATTCGACTCGGCTGCATCGAAAGTAAACGGTTCTGCATAGGGCATCAGGGGCATAGCCACTAGTCTGCCACCACGGACCTGGAATATTCGCTCGGCCAAGGAGATCAGGTGCTCTACTGGGTACTGAAGAATTTAGTGATCGGACCGTGGCTGCGCGTCCTTTTTCGCCCTTGGGTTGAAGGCCGTGAAAACCTTCCCGATAACGGTGCTGCGATGCTCGCCAGTAATCACCTGTCATTTTCGGATTCCTTCTTCTTGGCGGTTGTGCTAAACCGCCCCCTTACCTACCTTGCGAAAAGTGACTACTTCACTGGTCGGGGGGTCAAGGGCTATTTCACCAAGCTTTTCTTCAACGGCGTAGGGCAAGTGCCGGTTGACCGCTCCGGCGGGCGCAGTGCCGAATCAGTAGTCCTTACCGCAACCCGACTACTTGGTGACGGAGCGCTGCTCGGTATTTACCCTGAAGGCACCCGCTCACCTAATGGGACTTTGTATCGCGGGCGCACCGGAGCGGCGCGAATGGCACTTGAAGCGAAAGTGCCTATCGTTCCCGTAGCAATGATCAATACCTATGAGATTCAACCGCCCGGAGTAATTAAGCCGCGACTTCGTCGAGTTGGTATTCGCGTAGGCAAGCCACTTACTTTTGATCGCTACGAGGGCCTTGAGGACGACCGGTTCATCCTGCGCTCGGTTACCGATGAAGTTATGTATGAGTTGATGACGTTATCTGGGCAGGAGTACGTCGATATGTATGCGACTCGGGCAAAGGAACTAATCGCTATGGGTGATCCGGCTGATTCGCAGTCACTAGTTGATTCACAGTCAGTTGCTGATTCTGGCGCCTAGTTGTTGGCCCAATTTGTACTTCTTTGCACGGCGGCACGCCACCTCGCATGGCCTTCTGGGTTTACTTCACCGGGCACGAAAATCCCCGAACTACGGCGGGTGTTAATTAGATCGTCAGTAGAATCCCATACCCCGGTACCGAGCCCAGCCAAGAATGCGGCACCGAGTCCGGTGGTCTGTAATTGCGCCGATCGGTCGACGGGGATGCCGAGGGTGTCGGCCTGTATTTGGCAAAGCAAATCATTGGCGGCAGCCCCACCATCGACCGCCAACACGCTTAAATCCACCCCGCCTTCGGTTCGCATGAGTTCGACAAGGTCAACAACTTCGTAGGCGATCGCATCCAATGTTGCTCTGGCAATATGGGCCTTTGTGGTTGCGCGGGTGATGCCGATGATCAGCCCACGCGCCGATGGATCCCAGTCGGGTGCGCCAAGGCCGGTTAGTGCCGGAACAAAAACAACGCCACCGGCATCGGGCACACTTCGCGCTAGAGCTTCAACCTCGGAAGCACTGTTGATGATCCCGAGCCCATCGCGGAGCCACTGCACCGCCGCACCGGTGACAAATACCGACCCTTCGAGTGCGAAGTCGCGTCGACCGTCTAAATGTTGCAAGGCAACTGTCGTGAGCAGGCCCCGCGTTGACGCGGCAGGCTTGGCACCGGTGTGAACTAGCAAGAATGAGCCGGTTCCATAAGTACATTTGGCCGCTCCGGGGGTGAATCCGGCTTGTCCGACAAGGGCGGCCTGCTGGTCACCGGCAATCCCAGCGATCGGAGCGGAGATGCCGAGGAAACTTGCAGCATCACTATTGCCGATCACGCCGTATGAGGAGACGATCTCGGGGAGGGCGTCCATTGGCACCCCGAAAAGATCACAGAGCCATGGGTCCCAAGTTCCGGTGTTGAGGTTGTACAACATGGTGCGGGAGGCGTTGGTGGCATCGGTAACGTGTTGGAGGCCACGTGTTATCCGCGCGATTAGATAACTATCGATAGTGCCGATCGCTACCCGGCCACTAACTACCTGGGCCCACGTTTGCTGATCATTTTCGCGCACCCAAGAGAGTTTGGTGGCCGAGAAATATGGGTCCAGGCGAAGCCCGGTCAACTCGGTGACTTTGGGCTCGTGGCCGGCGCGGCGAAGTTGCTCGCACAGTTCGGCGGTCCGACGATCCTGCCAAACAATTGCCCGGCGCGCCGCCCCCAAGGTCTCACGGTCCCAAAAGCAGATGGTCTCGCGCTGATTGGTGACACCGATCGCTCCGACGGTCAGGTCGGTTTTCGCGAGGGCCTCGCGGCTGGCGGTCAAGGTGGCCGACCAGATTTCACCGAGGTCATGTTCCACCTGACCATCGGCCGGAAAGTGCTGCGGGAATTCCGAATACCCCTGGGCCACGATTTGGCCGGCGGTTGACACCACAAGCGCGGTAACACCGGTGGTGCCGGCATCGATGGCCAAGATGCCTTGGTTGAATAAGTTACGCATGTTGAGCACCTTAGACGGGGCTGGATGCCTTACGTAATTCGCTTGGCTCCGGCCGATCCGCCAAAGCAACA
The DNA here is from genome assembly GCA_945870085.1 of Bifidobacterium breve. Lineage (GTDB taxonomy): Bacteria > Actinomycetota > Actinomycetes > S36-B12 > S36-B12. The sequence goes on from CAMBQX010000051.1 coordinate 8,920, forward strand.
GTGCCATCTCATATAGATGCTTGGGCAAATCTCGGTTTCGGCCCCTCCATATCTCAGGTTCGATTCCCTCCAAATCTCAGGCTCGTGGTAGCGTGCGTCTCATGACAGGAGCCTCCGACGGACTGGTCCCCCGCCGCGTTCTGCCCCTAGCTCTGGAGAGGCTCGTCGACGACCCGGTCGTGCTGCTGGAAGGACCTCGCTCGGTCGGAAAGTCCACCTTGCTGCGCGACATCGCTCAACGTTGCGGAGCGGTGCTGCTCGACCTGGACGACCCGCCTACCAGAGACGCGCTCGCAACGGACCCGACGCCGTTCGTAGCCGGCATCGCGACCGTCTGCATCGACGAGTACCAGAAGGCCCCGATCGTGCTGGATGCGATCAAGGCCGAACTCAACCGGGACGGCCGTCCCGGCCGATTCGTGCTGACGGGCTCCACGCGTCACGACGCCCTGCCCGCCGCGGCTCAGTCGCTGACCGGGCGGTTGTCTCGACTCACGGTCTACCCGCTGTCACAAGGTGAGATCGCTGGGACAAACGAGCGCCTACTCGAGCAGTTGTTCACCGATGCCGCCGCGACAGTCGCAGCGGTCCCTACCTCCGCCACTACTCGCGAGCAATACATAGCGCGGGTGGTTTGCGGAGGGTTCCCGCTCGCCCTCGCTCGCAGCAGCGCCACCTCGCGTAACCGCTGGTTCGACGAGTATGTGCGGCTGACCCTTGAGCGCGATGTGCGCGAGCTCAGCAACATCCGGCAGGGATCTTTGCTACCCGTTTTCCTGCAGCGCCTCGCCGGTCAGACCGCCCAGGTCCTCAACATCGACCGCGCGGCGCGTGACGCGGGACTAGATCACAGCACCGGCGAGAGCTATATGCGCCTCTTGGAGTCGGTTTTTGTGATCCATCGACTGCCTGCTTGGGGAAAGACGTTGAGTTCACGCGCCACCGCGACCCCGAAGGTGCATGTGCTGGACTCCGGTGTCTCGGCTCGGTTACTGCGCCTCACCCCCGAAAAGCTGGCCCGTCGCGACCCTACGTCGCTCTCCGAACTGGGCCACCTCCTGGAGACCTTCGTCGTCGGCGAACTACTCAAACAGGCTTCCTGGCTCGATGGTCTCGCTGGTGCTGGGCACTGGCGAACCCGTGACAGAGACGAGGTGGATCTCGTCCTCGAACGTGACGACGGTGCCCTCCTGGCCTTTGAGGTCAAGGCATCTGGGCGAGTGCCCGGCAACGAACTCAAGCCGCTCCGGAAGCTACGGGCCGCGACAGGCGATGCGTTTCTGGCGGGTATCGCGCTATATACGGGCACTCGGTCCTACAACGTCGAGGACCGTCTTTACGTAATGCCCGTCGACCGCCTCTGGTCTGGCTAAGTAATTCTGCCCGCACGGCGACTCGTGCCGATTGCG
>CAMBQX010000052.1 GCA_945870085.1 Bifidobacterium breve
CTTCGGTCACCGAAAGCCCTTGGACATCAGGTATCACATAACGCTCGGGGCCTTTTGACAAGATGGCGCCGACCGCACCTCCTTCGCGTGCACCGTCACCGGGCGCGGGGTCACTGCTAATAACTAGATTCAAAGGTACGTCTTCGCTGAATTGTTCTTCGGTAATAACCAGAGTCAATCCGACATCCAAAAGTGACGCCTTTGCCGCTGCCGTGGACAGGCCAACGATATTTGGAGTAGGCACCGATTTGCCGGTGGCGAGCAGCCACCCACCAATGCCCGCTCCGAGCACCACCATCGCAATGACGAGGGCAATCCATGGCCCTTTTCGCCGCCGACCGCGGTGTGAGGTGGCGGCTGGTGGCGGCGATGTTGGCTTGGGTGCCACCGGCTGCCCGGCGGCAAGTCGGGCCGCTGTAGATGCGTCGACCACCACGGTGTCGTGTGATTCGACGAATGGCCGAGGTGGTGGCAGCATTGCCCGGATTCGCCTTACGTCCGCGAGAAACTCACTTGCTTGTTGGTAACGCAAATTAGCATCGCGCCGGGTGGCACGCACAACTAGTGCATCTATCTCAGGTGGGATAGCCGAGCGAATTGATGACGGTGCCGGAACGTCATTGTTGACATGGGCGTAGGCGACCGACAGTGGACTATCACCAGCATGGGGTACTTGGCCGGTGACCATTTCGAAGAGCAGGATTCCCGCCGCATAAAGATCTGAGCGCTCGTCGGCTTCACCGCGCTCGACCTGCTCAGGTGAAAGATAGGCGACGGTGCCCATAATCAACCCTTGGGTGGCGCTCGTATTTGAAGTCGACACCGCCCTCGCTAAACCAAAATCTGCAACTTTGACGCGGCCGTCATCGGCAAGCAGTACGTTCTCGGGTTTGATGTCGCGGTGTACGAAGCCTGCTGCATGTGCAGCTGCCAGCCCTTCAAGTACGGGATCAAGAATGACGAGTGCCTGCTCCGGGGTCAAGGGGCCGTAGTCGCGCATCACATCGCGCAAGGTGCGCCCCGGTACCATCTCCATGGCCAAATAAATGAGTCCGTCGGCGTGCCCTTGATCGTAGACCGCGACCACATGGGGGTGCGAAAGCCGGGCAGCCGATTTCGCCTCTCGCTCAAAGCGGGCGACGAAATCTGGGTCTTCAGCTAGGTGCCGGTGCATCACTTTAAGTGCGACAATTCGGTCAAGGCGCAGGTCAACCGCCTCAAAGACGGTGGCCATACCACCTCTGGCTAAGTGAGCGCGCACCAAATATCGCCCATCAATAGTCTGCCCGATTAATGGGTTCGGTACAGACGCCTCCACCTTGCGATTCTAGGTACGCCCGCTGCGCCGGTGCTGTTGCCACGCCTGCCGGGGTTGGCTTAGTGCCAACTACTGCCCGAGTAATTGCAAAACTGCCAACAGTCGGTCGCTAACGGGGCCGTCAATTCGGTGCACGACGATGCCGGCGGGTTCCAGGGTCTCGCGTACGACTTCGCCGATCAGGTCATCAACCTGGGCCCGATATTCGGGACCATCTCGCTGATCGCCATCGGGCTCCCACGGGATATCGGTGCCACACCAAATTAGAGTTCCGTACGTCCTGGCGTGCAGCGTTGCCGGTTCAAGTAAGGAACGATCGTTGAAGTAGGCCATGCTGTAGATCGCTGTCATGAGGGCCGCCGGGTCGCACACCACCAGTGTTTGCGGGCCGATACCCGTTAAGGCATTGGCTTCGGCCGCTACCTGAGTCTCCATGATTCCCGCCTGCTCGCGGGCGGTGGGCACGCGCCCCATTGAGACCACGAATTCGCGTAAGTACTCAGGTACCAAAACGGCATCAAGGTGGTCACATAGCGCCTTTGCCAGCGTGGTTTTCCCGGTGCATTCACCACCGAGTAAGCCAATGGTTTTCATCATGCAGAAACTGAGGTAACTCGCGGTGCACGTTTGGCGAGCCAACTGCGTAATCCGATGACCGCCATGATGATTAAGGCTGCATAGAACAATGAGGTGAACCAGAGATTTTGGGTGGCGTAGAGCACCGCTCCAACCACATTCACGACTATCCAAAGTACCCAGGACTCCGCGTATTCACGAACCATCAACACCTGTGCCACGACGCTTCCGACGAAGACGAAAGTATCGGGCCAAGGTGCCGGGTCACCGATTGCCGCGAGCACTGGTACGAGCGCCAGCCAGGCGGCCAAGGAGCCAATCAGCAGAATTAGGCGAGTGCGATTACTGACCGTGCTGGGGACGATGGATTTTGGACCCCACCCAAACCAGCCCCAGATTGCCGCTGCGATGAAAACCAATTGCAATGCCGCGGTGCCATAGAGCGCGTACTCCCACAGCAACCATCCATAAAGTGCGCTGGATAGGAAATAGAATGGCCACGCCCATCTGGTACCGCGAATCGCTAGGCCGATCCCGATAAAAGCAGTGATTACGGCAAGTAACTCGAGCACGGTGACGTCATAGTTCCAGGCGCTGAAAGCCACGTTCATAAATATCGACATTTGACCCCTCCCTACGCCGGCATTACCCGGACAGGTTCGAACGGTCGGCGACGCCGTACTGTCGCCCTCTCAGCTCCACTAGGCAGGAGCTCCCGTGCATGTTTAGTTGTGTTACGAGAGTATATGACCGTGCCGGCAAATTTGTCATATGTGGGGGTACTTCTTTTCGTACTAGCTGGCAGTGCATGGCTAGAGGTAATGTGTCGCACCCGGGTCTTCATTCGGGCTAAGCGGTTGGCCCTCAGCATTGTTCCGGCGGTGATTTTGTTCTTCATTTGGGACGCTTACGCAATTGCTAACGGGCACTGGTGGTTTGACACCGATCGAATTCTTGGCTGGTACCTACCAGGTGGGGTACCGGTTGATGAAGTGCTGTTTTTCATCGTTATTCCGATCGCCGCAATTTTGACTTTGGAAGCCGTGCGAGCTGTGAAGGGATGGAATGTCGGCGATGAGGACGGCGCGCCATGACATATACCCAAATTGGTGTGCTGGCCGTTATTCTCACAGTGGCACTTGACCTCTTCCTCCTGCGCACGCACCTGGTTACGCGCAAAGTCTTCTGGGTTTCATATGGCATCATCGTGTTTTTCCAGTTGATTACCAACGGCATGTTCACCGGGTTTGGGATTGTTCGCTACCACGATGACGCTATTATTGGCGGAACTTCACCCGAGCTTGGCCCGCCACCGCTTATCGGCGATGGCAGGTTGGCCTTTGCTCCGGTAGAGGATTTGCTATTTGGGTTTGCCCTTGTACTGCTGACGCTCGTTTGTTGGGTATGGCTCGGAAGAAATGGCGTGCAGCGAAAGCCAAAGGCCGGTCCGCCAATCTGGAGGCGCTAGCCGGTGTGCTGGTGCAGGCCGCGTACTTGCCCTGATCCAAACTTGCGACGTGCTCGGCTAGCTCGAACCCAAGCCGGCCCGGCAATCCTGAGCCTTCGGGTTAATGGCACCGATGCGCGTTTTGTAAACACCTCGTAGTTAATCCTCTCGACCTCATCGACGATCCCGCAATAGAGTACCCGTGCTGCTTCAATGCAGTCTTGTGATGAGGGGTGCAGCAGGGTGATACCTGAGCGCGATCGTTCTTCCAAATCCCGCACTCGCGTGATTTGATATCGCAAGGCATCCTTGATCTGCGGTGTGGCGATCCGGGCCGCTAAATCTGCGCGAGTGACTCCGAACTTTGCCAGATCATCAAGTGGTAAATAGACACGTCCACGGTCAAGATCTTCTCCGACATCGCGGACAAAGTTGGCAAGTTGAAATGCTACGCCAAGATCTTTGGCTTTTTCTGCGGCCGCCGGTGAAGTCGGCTCGAGAATTGGAACCATCTGCAAACCGATTACGGCCGCAGAGCCATAAACATATTCATATAGATCCTCGTAGGTTTGGTAATACTTAACAGTTAAATCCATCTGCATTGATTTTAAGAAGGCCTCGAAGTGGTTTTTTGGGATATCCCAACGTTGCACGGTGTCGATAACTGCTCGGCACACAGTGTCACTTGAGTGACCGCGATCGAGATCGTCAAGAAATGTTTGACCCCATGTCAGCAGCCAGTCGGCCTTTTCTTGCTCAGTGAGAGTTGAAGCGAGGTCATCGACTATTTCATCGGCGTATCGGGCAAAGCCGTAAAGGGCATGGACGTAAGGTCGTTTGCCAGGCGGAAGCAATAAGGTCGCGAGGTAGTAGGTCTTACCATGAGTTGCGTTTAGCCGGCGACAAAACTCATAGGAGGCTCGTAAATCCGGGTCAATGATGCCGGCCGCATCGAGGTCACTAGCACTCACATTCAACTCCTGCGCGCCCGTGAGCGGTAGTTTTGGTCTTTGCCGAGGATACGCTCGGCTGCCAATCGGCCCGAGATCAGCACCATCGGCACGCCAACACCCGGCTGGGTCCCGGAGCCGGTGAAAACGACATTCTCACCCCAAAGATTACCTGGCCGAAAAGGTCCGGTCTGCATGAACGAGTGAGCGGACGCAAATGGTGCCCCACGTTCCATGCCGCGATCTTGCCAGTCCAGCGGAGTGGTGATGTTTTCAACCTCAATTGCGTCGCCAAATCCGCGGTATCCCCGTTCTTCGAGCACCCGTACCACCTCATCGCGATAGCGCGGGCCGACGGATTTCCAATCAATATTGGCATCAAGATTTGGAGTGGGAAACAACACGTAATAAATCTGCTTGCCATCTGGTGCTAGGGATGGGTCTGAATGAGTGGGGTTGGTGACAAGCACACTCGGGTCACTCATTAGTTGCTTCTTGTCAATTAGTTCTTCGAACACTCCGCGCCAACTTCGGCCGAAGTGAATATTGTGATGAGCGACCTTGCTGTACTGAGCCGTTGATCCGGCGAGCATTACGAAGCAAGATGGTGAGTAGTCAAGGCGGCGTACCGACCAAGGCTCTTTGCCGAGCAGATCTCGGTAGGCCACCGGAAGATCCGGATTCAGGACTACTACATCAGCCGCTATTCGTTGCCCATCGGCTGTTGTCACCGCGATAGCGCGGTCATCTTTGGTTTCGACCGAAGTTACCGTAGTGCCGTATTTGATTGTTACCCCGTGTTTTTCGCAGGCCGCAGCCATCGCCACGGGCAGCGAATGCATGCCGCCTTTGGGGAAGTAAACCCCCGCGACCGAATCCATATATGCGATTACCGCATAGATGGCGAGAGCGTCATATGGGGAAAGTCCGGCATACATCGCTTGAAAGGAGTAGATGCGCTCGGTGCGAGGGTCTTTGAGGTAATCGCGCACTTTTGGAGCGAGCTTTCGAAATCCACCAATAGCAACGAGTTTCGCCAAATCGGGTGTAACTAAATCAAATGGGCTATCGATGTTTCGGTCAATGAAATCCTTCATTTCGTACTTGTAGAGTTTTGAAACGAATTCGACATACTTCAAGTACCCGGCGGCTTCATCCGCCCCGATTACCTCGGTAATCTCTTGCGCCATCTGCGAAACATTGGCGTGCACATTAAGAATCGACCCGTCCGGGTAGAAAGCGCGGTAGAGCGGAGCTACTGGCTCAAGTTCGAGCCAATCTTGCATATCCTCGCCAAGGGCATCGAAGCAGTCAGCGATTAGATCCGGCATGGTGAGAACGGAGGGGCCGGTGTCGAATTTGAAGGTACCACCAGCGACTTCCACATTGAGTCGACCAGCGCGGCCTCCGGGGGTTAGTTCGCGCTCTAATACCGTGACTTTGCGTCCAGCGCCGGCAAGGCGCATAGCTGCCGAAAGACCTGCGAGGCCCGCCCCGACAATGACCACGTGGTCGGTGCCCCCGGTGACAGTTCGCGGAGATGTCCGCGGCAGCCACCTTCGCATGGATCGAGTCGACGGGTAGTTCATCTAATTCCCCTTTGCATGAATTGCATTTAAACTGATCGTGTGGTCGCTGCATGGGCCAGGTCTGTGAAAATAACCCGAGCCGCAGGGTTTATCGCATCAGTCTCAATTGCGCAAAGTGAGGTCTGGAGCAGGTTCGCGATAAGTTGCTCAGCGTGGTCTAGGGCACCGGTATCGGTGATGATTTGGCGGAGTTCTTGCACTCCGGAAAGGTCAAGTCCGGGATCTCCGAGGTGATTACGCATTGCTGACATCTGCGCACTTGATGCCCGCTCAGATGCGATGGCAATAAGTACCGTGCGTTTGCCTTCGCGTAGATCGTCACCTGCAGGTTTGCCGGTTTCTTTCGGGTCACCGAATACGCCGAGCACGTCATCACGCAATTGAAATGCTTCGCCCAAGGGTAGGCCAAATGCAGTGTATGCAGTGAACACATCGGGAGCGGCTCCTGCAAGAGCTGCGCCCAGATGCAGCGGTTTCTCGATGGTGTACTTGGCGGACTTGTAGCGAACTACTCGAAGTGCCCTCTCGATTGAGCCGCCGCCCCGGGCTTGCTCCAAGAGGTCAAGGTATTGGCCCGCCATCAGTTCGATGCGCATCTCGTCGTAGACCGGCTTGGCGCGCTTTAAAGCAGATTCTGGCATTCCGCTACTGAGCAGTACTTGGTCAAACCAGGACAGGCACATATCGCCGAGCAAGATCGCGGCTCCGACTCCAAAATGTTCCGGGGAGCCAATCCACGAATTACTGAGGTGCAGGTTTGCGAAACGCCGGTGGGCGGCTGGTAGACCTCGGCGGGTATCTGATCCATCCATTACGTCATCGTGGATAAGGGCGCACGCCTGCAAGAATTCGAGTGCAGCTGACGCCGCCATCGCAGATTCGTCAATCCCATCGGGAGGCTGATCCCCGGTCAGTGCGCCGCGCCAGCCCCAGTAGCAAAATGCCGGCCGCACTCGTTTACCGCCCGCAAGTAGGGCGGTGAGCGCCTCGACAAGTGGTAACAAGTCGTCGTCAATACTGGTAAGCATAAAAGATTCCTGCACCAGCACTTTGTCAATTGTCCGTTGAACGCGTTCGCGAAGGTCTGCCACATCAAATGGCGAGATTGTTCCGGGAAGTGCGGATTGTGCAGGCACCACCTGAGTCTAGAGCCTGCAGGGGGATTCGGCTGGACGGTTGGTATTTAGCTGGGCCAAGGTTTGGCTGGGCTAAGGTTTGGACATGTCATCGACCAGAACCGCTCCCAGTCTTGGCGCGGTGCTCGCTGGTGGCGGCCACAGTTTCTCCTTCGAGCTCTTCCCGCCCAAGACTGACGCGGGGGAGCAGGCACTATGGCAGACGGTCCGCGAGTTAGAGGCGCTTAAGCCGACTTTTGTGTCGGTTACTTATGGTGCCGGCGGCTCGACCCAAGACCGCACGGTTCGCATCACCAAACAGATCGCTGAGCACACCACATTGCTTCCGGTCGCACATTTGACCTGCGTCGATGCCAGCGTTGATGACCTGCGGAGAGTAATGGCGCAGTACTCCGACGCTGGGGTGAATACCATCATGGCGTTGCGGGGTGACCCCATTGCAGGCCCAGAATCCCAATGGGTGCAACACCCCGGTGGGTTACAGCATGCCGATGAACTTGTCGCGTTGGTTAGATCCCTTGGTGCATTCAGCGTTGGGGTAGCTGCATTTCCGGAGGGCCACCCCGAGTCTGGTGATTTTGAGGACGATGCGCGGGTATTGGCGGCCAAGCAAGATGCGGGTGCCGAATTTGCCATCACGCAGTTCTTCTTCCGGGCTGAAGACTATGAGCGGCTGGTAGCTCGCGCTGCCGCTCACGGGTGCACTATGCCGATCGTGCCAGGGTTGATGCCGGTCACTAATGTCGCGCAGATTGAACGCTTCGCTGTGCTTTCGGGTGCCCAGTTTCCGAGTGAGTTAGCTAACAAATTCGGGAAAATTCAAGACGATCAAAGCGCGGTCCATGAACTAGGTGTCGAGGTCGCGGCCGACTTGGGTGCGAAACTATTAGCCATGGGCGCTCCGGGCCTGCACTTTTACACACTCAATCGTTCTACCTCGACCCGTGAGGTGTACGAAGCCTTAGGGCTTAACCAGGTTTAGCCGAGTTAATTAGGTTGGCAACGATTTCGGCGCTCATGCCGACAAGTGGGAGCCCACCACCCGGGTGTGACGACCCGCCGACCAGGTAGAGGCCATTAATCGGTGATTCATTGGCGGGCCTGGTGAATGCGGCCCGGGCACCGTTACTCGAAGTCCCGTAAATCGCCCCCCCGGGTGCACGCACCCCACGTTCAAGGTCAGCCGGCGTGCGAATCTCGCGCCAGCGAATTCGAGGTCGCACGTCCATTCCGCGTCGAGCCAGCACAGCGAGTACCCGATCCGCGTAATGCTCGGCCAAACCGGGTTCGTCCCAATTGATTGTGCTATTTGAGCCATCACCATGGCGGGGTGCATTAACCAAGACAAACCAGGATTCATGATCGTTGTCAGGTCGCATTAGTGGGTCATCTGGTAGGCACACGTAGATGGTCGGGTCGTTGACGGGAACAGCTTTTCGGCCAAAAATCGAGTCGAATTCGGCGTCATAATTTTCGGTGAACCAAACATTGTGGTGTTGGAGGCCAGGGGTTCGCCCGTTTACGGCAAGAAGCAGCACGAATCCGGCCAGCGACGGAGTCGATTTCGCGACTTCGTTGTTGATCTTCTGGGCGGCCGGTGAGTCAAGAAGGGAGCCGTATACCTGGCCGGCATCAGCATTGGCCACCACAATATTGGCAGGAAATAAGTCGCCGTCGCTGGTTCGAACTCCGGTGATCTGGTTGCCCACTGTGCTGATTGAGGTAACGCTCGTATTTGCCCGAAGTTCTACGCCAAGGTCGATGCATCGTTGAACTAATGCAGCTGCGAGAGTGCTAACTCCTCCGCCGAGATGCCAAGCGCCGAATGTCTGCTCGATGTAGGGGACTGTTGCCAGGACCGCCGGGGCTTTACGTGGATCTGATCCCGTGTAAGTGGCGTAACGATCCAGCAGCGTAACGAGTCGCTTATCGCTGAAGGTGCTATTACCTAATGAACGCAAAGTGGTTAAAGGGGCGATGGTTTGCACGTCACGTGGATTCTTGGCCAAGGACATGACACTCCGCCACCCCGCCAAAGGGGATTGCAGGAATGGCTCCCTGGTGATCTGCCACATTGCACCGCCGCGCTTAATAAGGGATCGCCACTCGCTGGCCGCCTTGCCGCCGAGTCCGTCCGCAAGTGCGTCGGCGCATTGGCCAGCCCCGACGCCGGGCATCACGACGGTGGCTCCGTCGCTGAATTGATAGCGAAATGCCGGGTCAAGAGGCTGAAGGTCAACGGCCTCCTCGAGGGGCCCCCCGGTCTTTAGAAACAAATCCCGGTAAACCGCGGGCAGGGTGAAAAGCGACGGACCGGTATCGAAAACAAATCCATCTCGCCGATAGGCGGCCAGTTTTCCACCGAAAAAATTGGCCTGCTCCAAAACCGTGACGGATTTACCTTTCGCCGCGAGGCGGGCTGCGGTGGCCAAACCCCCGGCGCCGGCGCCAATCACAACTACGCTTTCATTAGCCGACACGGCACCAGCCTATGAGTCTGGCGAGCATTAGTTCACCGCGGTTACCGCTCGGCCTTTCCAGGTATTGGTGCCGCGCAGATGGCGTGACCAAGAAATCAAGTTGAGGCCGCAAAATGCGGTAACTGAGACCGGATGGGCCAGTGCATCGGGCCAGGTTCGCTCTCCGGTGCGATTTGCAACTAGGGCTCGGCTGGCGACCCCGGCCGCATAGCCAACCGCGCCGATTGCCCGAGTTTTGCCCCGACCCGCCAGCATCGCAACCGCGGGGGCCACAAACGCGGTGAGTAGGAGCCCGTTTACCGCCAAGGAGCCGGCTGGTCCATTGAAAGCTGACCAGAGTGACTTTGTGTAGCCGTCAACAACTTCGTTGGTCGCTTCGTACATCCGGCAGCTAGCGATTTTTGAGCCGTCAACAGTTGCGGCCTGTTCCCCGAAGACTTTGACCGCACGCATTAGGGCGACATCCTCGATAACTTCATTAGCAACGGCTTCATGCCCACCCAAGGATCGATAAACCTGTGAATCAATGACGATGAATTGGCCATTGGCGGCGGACAAAGACGGCCGAGACGATGTCTCTGCGAGGCGAAGTGGCACTGTTGCACTCCAAGACCACGCGATTAGCGGTTGCACTAGGCGTTCGAGCCAGGTAACGGCAATTTGTCGCGGATATGGGGAGACCAGCGCGAAACCTTGCTCGCGAAGTAGTCGAACGGTGCCACTGATTGCCTCGGGCTCAAGGATTACATCAGCATCTATGAAGACAAGTACAGATCCTGAGGC
>CAMBQX010000053.1 GCA_945870085.1 Bifidobacterium breve
TCGATCTACGCACGCCACCACCGCGGCGTCATCCTCACTCAAGGACGCCCGTATCGCATCAACCCCTTCGAGCAGATAGCGCACCACCGGGGATGACGAAACCGGTAATTCACCAAGAAATACCTCACCGGTTGCACCATCCAAGGAGATGAAGTCACCTTCGCGGATTGTCCAGGTAGTGCCATCGACGGAGGTGGCAACTGCGAAACCGCCGGCTTCATCAACGACAAGCGCATCTGCTCCGCAGACCGCGGGCTTGCCCATGCCACGGGCTACAACGGCCGCATGACTGGTCTTACCGCCGCGGCTGGTCAAAATGCCAACCGCGGCCACCATGCCGGCAAGATCATCCGGGTTAGTCTCCCGGCGCACTAAAACCACCGGGCGCCCCGACTCTGCCCAGCGCACCGCAACAGCCGGGTCAAACACCGCTTGCCCGACCGCGGCACCGGGTGACGCGGCGATCCCCTTAGTGATCAGGGTGCGATCACTTCCCACCGTGAGTTGTGGAACCAGTAATTGCGTTAGTTGCGCACCGCTGACTCGCGCGAGCGCTTCGTCCTCGGTAATCAAACCCTCGTCCAAGAATTCACAGGCAATTCGAAAAGCTGCGCCCGCCGTGCGTTTACCCACCCGTGTTTGCAGCATCCAGAGCTTGCCGCGCTCAACGGTGAACTCGATATCACATAGGTCGCGGTAATGGGTCTCAAGGCGACGCATAGTAAGCGATAGTTGTTCGGCAACTTCGTGGTTTTGCACGGCCAGATCAGCCAGAGTTAAGGTATTGCGAATACCAGCGACAACGTCTTCGCCTTGGGCGTTTGGCAGGTAGTCACCGTAATGACCAGCTGATCCGGTTGCCGGGTCGCGCGTGAAAGCTACACCGGTGCCTGAATCCTCACCTTGATTACCAAAGACCATCGTGCACACGTTGACAGCTGTACCAAGGTCATTGGGGATCCGCTCACGCCGGCGATAAAGTTTGGCGCGATCTCCATTCCAGGACTCGAACACCGCGTGCACTGCGAGGTCGAGCTGCTCGCGTGGGTGCTGCGGAAACTCGCGTCCGGTTTGCTCGCGAATGATGGCCTTATACTTTTCCACGAGAGCCTGTAAGGACTCAAAATCGAGGGCGCTTTCATTTTGAACGCCCGCGGCATGGACGGCCGCTTCAAGCTCGTTTGCGAAGAATTTCGGCTCGACGCCCAGCACCGTGCGGCCAAACATGGAAATCAGCCGGCGATAAGAATCCCACGCAAAGCGGGCATCTCCCGAGATGGCTACCAAGCCTTTTACCGAAGCGTCATTTAGGCCGACATTAAGAATGGTGTCCATCATTCCTGGCATCGAGAACACCGCACCTGATCTCACCGAGACAAGTAGCGGATCATGGACATCACCAAGTCGTCGATTTAGGTGGTCTTCAAGGCGTCGCAGGGCCGCCGTCACTTGCACTCGCAGGTTTGCCGGCTCTTCGTTATTGAGAAGGAACCACCGGCAGGCATCGGTGGTAATGGTGAAACCAGGGGGCACTGGCAACCCGAGGCGCGTCATCTCTGCAAGATTTGCGCCTTTACCGCCCAGGAGATCCTTTTGTTCACGACCGCCCTCGGTGAAATCAAATACGTACCGGATTTCAGCCATGATCAGTTCATGAACTTCAGTCGGACCTTACTTACAGTTGTTCCGTAAGTGAACTGAATAGCAGTGGCAATAACTGCACCAACTGCCAAGGGGTTTACGAACCTCATTTTGCGCCTCTTGACGTTGTTGTTGACAACTTATCGCCCGCCGTGGATCGACACCGAACTCAGCCTACAAGGTACCCGGCCAGGGCGCGCTCATCTGGAGTTTGGTTGTACTAATTGCAGCAGGTCCTTCTCGGCGGGCTGAGACCTCGGCGCATCCGGCGTACAAGGATTAGCGCGCATCAGGTGCCCGACCCTTCAACCTGCTGAAACCGTCAAAAAACCCTCCAGAAATGACGGTACGAGCAGGTACAAGGCCCCCCGATGACGGTACGAGCAGGTACAAGGACCCCCGATGACGGTACGAGCAGGTACAAGGACCCCCGATGACGGTGTCGCCGAATGCCCCCCACTCAGTGTGAGACCTGTATCGGCGGATCGGTTGACCTCCCGTCGTCTCGCTGGCTACGGGTAGCATTGGCCACACCTGATTTGCCTCTGACCATCTGTAAAGGAGTTCCAATGCACCTCGTACCAAATCTGATCATGAACGACGGGCGAGCGATCCCGCAGATCGGGTTTGGGGTTTGGCAGGTACCCGATGATCAGGTAACCGCGGCAACCTTGGAGGCATTTGCGGCCGGATACCGCCACGTCGATACGGCAGCTATCTACGAAAATGAACGAGGAGTGGGCGAAGCGATCGCACGCTCTGGCTTACCGCATGATGACATCTTCGTGACCACTAAAGTCTGGAACACCGACCATGGGTATGACAAGACCATGCGCTCCTTCGATAAGAGCGTGGCTCTCCTCGGAGTGTCTGAAGTGGATCTTTATCTTGTGCACTGGCCTGCGCCGGCCACTGGCGATTACCTACAGACCTGGCGGGCAGTGGTGCAACTACAGTCTGAGGGCCGCGCTAGATCAATTGGCGTGTCTAACTTTCACCAGGAACACCTAGCGCACATCATCGCCGAGACCGGTGTGGTGCCGGCCGTTGACCAAATTGAGTTGCATCCGTGGCTGCCCCAAATCCCACTCAGGGCGCTTGCCGCCGATCTCGGAATGTTGATCGAGGCTTGGAGTCCACTGGCGTCCGGCGAATTGATCAACAATCCGGTCATTGGAGTTATCGCCACTGAACACCAAAAGAGCATTGCCCAGGTGATGATTCGCTGGCATCTTCAGCTAGGAAACGTGGTCTTACCGAAATCAGTAACGCCGGCTCGCATCCGTGAAAATATTGATGTCTTTGACTTTGAACTGACGCCGGAAAACATGGCGACAATCAGCTCACTTGAGAATGGTCACCGCACCGGCCCGAACCCCGATGAGTTCATGTAGTGATTGGTGGCTCTACCCGCCAGGAGAGTTCTAGTGACCCCGGCCGCCTAAATGCAAAACCCGCCGGCGGTACCGCGGCTACCAAGGTGAGATTGGGTAATCGGCTTAAGAGTTTGTCAACCGCTATTGCAGTTTGGGTTCGGGCTAGGTGCACTCCAAGGCAATGGTGTTCACCCGCCGAAAAACCTAAGCCGTGTTTGGCGTTGGCACGATGAATATCGAAGGTGAGTGGGTCAACGAAAACCGCAGGATCCCGGTTGACGGCGATAACCGAGATCCCAACAAACTCGCCAGCTTCGATAGTGACCCCGCAGGCGGTAAATGGTCTACCCATCCACCTCTCGATGAAGGCAACCGGTGGAATAAGTCGAATCGCTTCGTCAACGGCACCCGGTATTAAACTTCGATCGGCTAAACATTGCGACAAGGCATCAGGGTGGGTAAGAAGCAAGAGCAGAGTTGACATCACCGAGGCTTGTATTGTCTCAACGGCTCCGAACATCACCACCCGAAGCTGCGCTACCACCTCTTCATCGGACAGTTCGTTGTCCGAGCTCGCCAAAACTTCATTTGTCAATGATGCGGCACCCGACGACCGATGAGCATTTAGGCCGGCGAGTAGCAGTTTGTCCAACTGCTCCCTAGCTAAGTCGGCCCGCTTAACCGGCTCAGGGTCACCGTCATAAACCATAGCGGCGGCAAAATCTGCGTAATAGGCGTCGATTTTCGCGCTTTCGCCAAGTGGTAGCCCTATAACGTGACCGGCAACGGCGACGGCAAACTCTGCAGCGAAAGCTGAATGTAATTCCGCTTTACCTTCCTCAACAAACCGGTCAATTAGCGCATCCGCCTGCCCCCGAATGAAATCACCGAAGGCATGTTCGGCCTCGCGGGCTCGAAATGGGCGCTCGAATGGCGCTCGGAGTCGATCATGTGCGGGTGCATCAACCGTAAGCATCATTTTCCCTAGTGAGGCGCGCACCATATTTTCGGATACCTCGACGGTTGCACCAGCTTTTGGCAGTAACATCTCGCGGGCACCATCACGACTGGTGATCAGCCAGCCGCCCAGGGCTGGAAGCCAAGTTACCGGCTCCTGCTCCCGTAACCGATCAAGTACGTGCTCGCGACCCGCATCCTGGAGATCTTCCATCGTGATCAAAGCACCAGCTGGAAATTGCAACTGCCTAAGCATGTTCGTACCGTCAGCTACTTGGGCCTGTGAAATCATTCCGCATGACCTAACTGTGCTCTTTATGTGATTAGCTAATTAATTCAATAATGAACTTTATGCCAGAATTAAGGAATAAGGGATTGCGCCCCCCATAAATTAATGTCGGCTTCTATCGCGTAATTATCTATTTCAGCAAGTTCGGCCTCCGTAAATTTCAGGTTATCGACGGCGCTTGCGGTCTCAACCAGTTGGCGCACGCTACTGGCACCCAACAACGTTGTTGTCACTCGTTCATCGCGAAGTGTCCAGGCCACCGCAAGTTGTGCTAGCGACTGGCCGCGGCGCGCTGCAATTGCGGCCAATGCCCGCACCCGATCAATATTCTCTTTGGATAGGTGAGAGTCGAACAAACTCTTACCCGCAGCGGCCCGTGAATCAGCGGGCACGCCCTCTAGGTATCTATTAGTCAATACTCCTTGGGCAAGTGGACTGAAGGTAATGCAGCCCGCTCCGACCTCTTGCAACACGTCAAGCAAGCCATCTTCTAGCCACCTATTGAACATTGAGTATGAAGGCTGATGGATCAGCAATGGGGTGCCAAGGTCGGCAAGAATACGCGCTGCCGCCAAGGTGCGAGAGGGTGAGTAGGAAGAGATTCCAACATAAAGTGCCTTGCCTTGCTGGACAGCAGAATGAAGGGCCCCCATTGACTCCTCAATGGGCGTATCGGCATCGGGTCGATGGTGATAAAAAATGTCCACATAGTCCAGCCCCAATCGGGCGAGGCTTTGGTCAAGGCTGGCAAGCAGGTATTTGCGCGAACCCAGATCCCCATAAGGCCCAGGCCACATATCCCATCCAGCTTTACTAGAGATCACCAGCTCATCGCGCAGGCCGGAAAAATCATCACGCAAAATCTGTCCAACATTAAATTCAGCAGAACCTGCCGGGGGGCCGTAGTTGTTAGCTAAGTCGAAATGGTTTATCCCTAGATCAAAAGCACGTTGCATGATTGCGCGCTGCGTCTCTCGCGGTTTATCGTCACCGAAATTGTGCCAAAACCCAAGTGAAATAGCCGGTAGCTGCAGGCCACTTACGCCGGTTCTCCGGTACGGCATCCGACCGTCATAGCGCGCAGGATCTGGTAGATAAGTACCTGACATGACTTACGGAATCAACTCCCGGGCATCGATATTCTCCTGCGGAAGCGCGTAACCAGTGCTCGCGCACTGCGATTCAACCCGGTTGGCCTGCAAGGTGAGGCGCTTCTTTTGCTTCTTGGGCAAGGAGTCGATTCCATCTTTTTTACCAAACTTGTCCAAGATTTTTTGCATCTTCTCGGCGTTCGTGAGCACTTTCTGCTTTAACTCACCCGAGTTCGCCGCATCGCTGGCCGTTGCCGTTAGGTCAGTGACAAGTTGTTGATATTCAACCAGCAACGCTCGGCGCTCCTTCTTACTTAGATCCTTTACCCCGGCAGCCACGGTGCTACGTAGGAGATCCAACTGAAAATATGTCTCACAAGTTGCCTGCGCATCGAAGGAAACGACAGCATCTGCGCTCGGGGCGGCCAACGCCGAAGACAGGCTAGGGGATGGAACCGGTTCAGGCTCAGACGAGCATGCGGCCAAGAACAATGCACTCGCAAGCGCCACCGGTAATAAAACTCGGGCTCTGACTGCTGCCTTTACACCCATTTTCGCTCCTTTTGCCGCGGCACCAACAACGCGCACCCGTATACCATCACCCTACGTGAGACTAGTACATTCTGGGAGGTCCAACATCGAGAAAGTGCTGTTCAAAGGATAAATAGGATCCTGCCATGACCACAACGAACGCTGATTCCGCGGTGCTGGGCAAATTGTCGCTACTGGACCGGTTCTTGCCGGTCTGGATTCTCGTTGCCATGGCACTGGGCCTGGGGCTGGGAAAATTGGTCCCTGGCATTCAATCAGCCCTTGACTCGGTGAGCATCGGAGAAACCTCACTACCAATTGCCCTGGGCCTGATGCTGATGATGTATCCGGTACTAGCCAAAGTCCGCTATGAAGAGATGGGGCATGTCGCCGGGGATCGGCGGTTACTCTGGCTTTCACTGCTGCTTAACTGGGTGATCGGCCCGGCCTTGATGTTCGTGCTCGCCTGGACTTTCTTGCCGGATCAACCAGCATTTCGTACCGGACTAATAGTGATCGGGCTGGCTCGTTGTATCGCCATGGTGCTGATCTGGAATGACCTCGCCTGTGGTGATAGCGAGGCAGCCGCGTTGCTAGTCGCAATCAACTCTGTATTCCAAATTCTTGCATACGCGCTACTCGGAACATTTTATCTGAAGATTCTGCCAGGCTGGCTCGGCCTTGATACCCAGGATGTGCAATTTTCAACTTGGGATATCACCAAAGCCGTCCTCATCTTCCTTGGTATACCCTTGGTTGCCGGCTATCTGACCAGGCGCATCGGATTAAGGGCTAAAGGCCGCGTTTGGTACGAGGAGAAATTCATCCCACGTATTAGTCCATTTGCCTTGTACGGGCTGCTTTTTACGATCATCATCATGTTCGCACTGCAAGGCGATGCGATAATCAGCAGCCCTATTTCAGTTCTTAATATTGCCATCCCGCTACTTGTCTACTTCATAATCATGTGGGGTGTTTCATTTTTCCTTGGAATCAAGAGCAAACTCGGCTACCCCAAGACCGCCACCTTGGCATTTACCGCGGCCGGCAATAACTTCGAACTCGCTATTGCCGTCTCAGTCGGTGTGTGGGGTGTTACGTCAGGGCAAGCTTTAGCCGGAGTCATTGGGCCATTGATTGAGGTACCTGCGTTAGTCGCCTTGGTTTACGTGTCGCTTTGGCTGATGCGCCGATTGGCAGAAAAACGAACTAGTTGAACGGCCGCAGAAATTCGTATCTTTGCTGCATAGCTAATTGGGCGATCCGTGATTTCGGTGCGACCACCTCGTAGCCGTGTGGGCACCCGGGGCGCAGGTGCAATTGAACATTGCCGCCGGCATCTCGAATACGCGAGGCGAAATTGACATCTTCGTCGTGGAAGATATCTAGGTCACCAACCTCGATATAGATCGGCGGCAGCCCCCCTAACTGTGTTGCCCGCGCGGGGGCTGCATAAGCCGACACCTCCCCTGGTGCCATCTCACGGAGCAGGCAACGCCAACCGGTGATGTTGTCGTCATAGGTCCAAATAATGAATGGGCCGGTGAGTTTTGGCCCCGAGACCGGTGAAGCTATCGTGCGATCATCAAGCATTGGGTAGATGAGCATCGCGGAACTTAACCCACAACCTTCATCACGGGCCTTCAGCAGCACGCCGGCGGCAATGCCTCCTCCCGCGCTATCCCCCGCGATACCAATTCGCTCGGGCTCGATGGCAAGCTCACCATAATTTTCACGCGCCCAGCGCACGCCTGCACTTACATCTTCGATTGCGGCGGGGAATGGATACTCCGGTGCCAATCGATAGTCCACCGACAAGATGGCAATGTCGGCGAATGATGCGTATTTTGAACACACTGAGTCATAGGCGTCAACCGTGCCCATAATCATGCCGCCGCCGTGCACGTAGACGATGAGTGCGAGCGACCTGCTCCCGCGCTTTCGATAAAGGCGCAGCGGCAAGGTGGTGCCATCAGGCCGGGGACAAATGAAATTGGATATCTCAACATCAACTGGCGGAGGTAAAATTTTTGCCGAAAGTTTTGCTAATTTGACTTGCCGCGCCGTTGAAATGGCGCGCCGGCCGGCCCAATCTCCAACAGGAAGGGGCTTTGACAGGCCGATTCTCGGGATCAACTTAACCGCGGCCCAACGAACCTGCGCATCTATTTTTGGAGTCTTCTTCATTGACTTATTTCTTTAGGTGGTTCAATCAACAGGAGCGGAGGACGCGATTATTCTCGCCCCCCGCACCTGAAGGTGATGTCGAAACTATGAAGCCAGTGCCTTCGCCTTGAGCGAATCGAAATCCTGCTGCGAGATGGTGCCCGCATCAAGTAGTGCCTTCGCTGAGGCGATCTGATCAGCCGGTGAGGTGGTGCCCGCCATCGACTTTATGTAGGCCTTCTGCTCACCCTGTGCCTGCTCTACCTGCTTCTGGCGGCGCCTTGCCATACCGTTACCGCGTGCGATCACGTAGATCAATACCGTAATCGGTGGCAAGAAGATCAAGAAGATGATCCAGATCGCCTTGGCTAGGCCGCTTTCTTCATGGTCACTGAAAAGATCCAGCACCACCATGAAGTAGATCATAAAGAACATGATCATGAGGAAGATGACGAGCAAAGTCCAGATGGACTCTCCGAGGTTCATGAGATTGAGTCTCCCTTAATGTAGGTGTTCTCCAACCCTAGCAAGCATGTCTAGTCTGTGACGCGACCCCCGATTAGCTACAACCCGAAGTGCTCCCGCACCCTTCACAGACGTAGCAGCTACCCGCCGGGCGCATCTTGATGCCGCAGGTCATGCAAAGTGGTGCATCAGAGGCGGTACCGGTGATCTCTTCTAGTAGCTCAGCACTCGAACGTGCCTTGCTAGCAGCCTTTGCCGGGGCCGCTTCTGCCACTGCCTCTTCAAGTACTTCAGCAATATCAACATCAAGATCAGCCGAAGCAGCTGGAGCGTATTGCGCATAATTGGCTTCCACCGTTGCCGCCCGCTCATCGGCGCTGTGAATACCAAGGGCAGCGCGCTTTTCATAAGGTAGATAATCCAACGCCAGACGCCGGAAGATGTAGTCCATGATCGATTGCGATATTCGAATATCTGGGTCATCGGTCATGCCCGCCGGTTCGAAGCGCATATTCACGAACTTGCTGACAAAGGCTTCCAGCGGTACGCCGTACTGCAGCGCAATACTGATAGCTATCGAGAACGCATCCATCACCCCGGCGAGGGTTGAACCTTGCTTACCGAGTTTGAGGAATACTTCACCAAGACCATCATCTGGGTAGCTTCCCGCGGTCATGTACCCCTCAGCACCGGCCACCGAGAAGCTTGTTGTCAGGCTCGGGCGAGACTTTGGCAACCGCCTGCGGGTTGGCTGCCCCACAAGGTATTCGATGGCTTCAGCCGTAGCGTCAACAATCTCATCTACCTTTGCGGTTTTGAATTCCGATAGTGGTTGACCAACCTTGCAGTTATCACGATAAATTGCCAGCGCCTTGAGCCCATATTTCCAGCCTTGGAAGTAAACCTCTTCAACTTCTTCGACCGTCGCCGACTGCGGCATATTGACGGTCTTCGAAATCGCTCCCGAGAGGAAGGGCTGCGCGGCCGCCATCATGCGAACATGGCCCATTGGAGTAATGGAGCGAACTCCCATTGCGGTGTCAAAGACCGGATAATGCTCGGTCTTAAGGCCTGGAGCATCGACTACGTGCCCGTTCTCGGAGATGAACTCCACGATGGCTTCGACCGTCTCCTCGGTGTAACCGAGGCGGCGGAGTGCGCGTGGGATCGTTTGGTTGACGATCTGCATCGAGCCACCACCAACAAGTTTCTTGAACTTAACGAGCGAGAAGTCTGGTTCAATGCCCGTGGTGTCGCAGTCCATCATGAACCCGATGGTGCCGGTCGGTGCAAGAACGGAAGCTTGCGCATTGCGCCAGCCGTTCTTTTCGCCGATTTTGAGTGCCTGCTGCCATTGACCATGTGCGACCTTCATGACCGAAGTATCGAGAGTGGTAACTCCACGCACATTGTCGTTAGCTGACGCGTGCTTACGCATCACGCGCTTGTGACCGCTCTCGTTACGCGCGTAGCCCTCGTACGGCCCCACGATGCCCGCAAGTTCGGCACTGCGCTTATAGGCGGTTCCGGTCATAACCGAGGTGATTGCCGCCGCCAGCGCACGACCGCCGT
>CAMBQX010000054.1 GCA_945870085.1 Bifidobacterium breve
GCCATACTTATTGTCACCAGGTGTGCTCTTAAGGAGAGCCAGCACGAGTAACAAGATGGTGCCGATACCGCAAGCAAGCATCAAAACGTAGCCGAGCAGCACCAGCCACCCCGACTTATCCGAGTCGTGCACCCTGCGAACCATCACCGAAATCCCCGGCAGCAAAGTGACAAGGCCCCAGATTAGGGACAGGACACCAATACCGGGATTATCAAACGGTACAACTGTCCCGCCGATATTCATTTCCTGACTTGAAGCGCCTATTTGTAGACCCATGGCACTATCTATGAAGTAAAGGACCGCGCCAACGACGTAAACAAAGAGAAAGAACCACCAGAACTCGGAACGACTAGCACGCCCGCTGAAAGTCACATACTTCTTGAAACAGGTTGAGATTGCTTGGCCGAAACTCATCTGCACTCCTTGGATTCGCGCCCCTCCTCAGGAGCGTTCACCCACATTGTGGCCGAAATTCAGCCAAATGTTGTCAATTTAGGAAGTTTTTTCACCATAAGTGTTGGCTCCGGGGGTACCCCCCATGACCCAAAGGACCAAAAGAGCGATATTTCCACAAGGCACCAAGGTCAGCAATTGCAGCCAACCCGACATGCCGCGGTCATGCAGGCGGCGGCAGCCCACGGCGTAGGTCGGCACCAGTAACGCTAGGCCCACCAGGATTGCCAAGACGTAGAAAATGCCACCAATAACTACGAGTGGGCCATTCACCTGACCACCTGAATTGCCTGTGCCGGCTGCGATTATGAAGACGCCGCCAATTAGTGCCACGACACCGGTAACCAGGGTCTGGAACAGCATCCACCACCAAAACTCCGAACGCTTCGCCCGTCCTTCGAAGGTTGCATACTTCTGAAAGCAAGTGCGGACCGCAGCTGCGAAAGACATTGCATCTCCTTCTGAGGACGGGCGAAGTTGCCGTTCGTTAAGCGACGATGACTTCGAGTGTTACCACTGCAACAACATCAGGATGGAGCTGCACTCGGGCGCTGTGCTTGCCGACGGTCTTGATCGCCTTGGGGATCTCGACCTTGCGCTTTTCGAGTACCACGCCACTTGAAATCTTGATAGCAGCAGCGACGTCAGCGGTAGTAACAGAGCCGAAGAGCCGGCCCGTCTCGCCAGCACGCGAGGTTAGAACAACCGTGAGTGCTTCAAGTTGCTGCTTGACTTCATTGGCGTGGTCAAGACCACGTATCTCGCGCACCTTGCGGGCCCGCTTAATCTGAGTGACCTGCTTTTCGCCACCTTTTGTCCAGCCAATTGCTAAACCACGAGGCATCAGGTAGTTGCGGCCGTAACCATCTTTGACGGTTACTACGTCGCCAGCCCCACCAAGGCCCGTAACTTCTTCAGTCAGAATGAGTTTCATAATCAATTAACCTATCGGGAAGTTGGGATGTAGGGCAGGAGTGCCATTTCGCGGGCGTTCTTGACAGCGGTTGCCACCGCGCGCTGCTGTTGAACGGTCAGGCCAGTGACGCGACGTGCACGAATCTTGCCCCGGTCAGAAACGAACTTGCGAAGCAGGTTTACGTCTTTGTAATCAACAACTTTTACATCTGGCTTTAGGAGTGGTGTTACCTTCTTAAACGGAATTTTGTCGCTTGCGCGCATTGGGCGCCGCTTCGTGTCTTTTTCTCTGTCTCGTCCCATGATTGGGTCGCTCCTTAGTTATTGAGTCTGTGAGTGTGTCAGTGAAGTGTTAGAACGGAGGCTCATCAAAAGCTGCGCCGCCGGCACCGCCGGTAGCCCACGGATCTTCTGCAGGTGCACCGCCGCTGTTGCCACCGGTGTTTTCACCGGGTGCCCCGCCTTGACGCGCGACGCGATTGACCTTGGCCGTTGCGAAGCGCAGCGCCGGGCCGACGTCTTCTACTTCGAGTTCCATGACCTGGCGTTTTTCGCCCTCGCGGGTCTCGTATGAACGTTGCCGCAGCCGACCAGAGACTATGACGTGAGTGCCTTTGGTCAGAGATTCAGCAACGTTCTCGGCATACTGCCGCCACACACTGCAACGCATGTAAACGGCCTCGCCGTCCTTCCATTCATTGGTGGTCTTGTCGAGAACCCGTGAGTTCGAGGCGACGGTGAATGAAGCAACGGCTGCACCACTAGGGGTGAAGCGCAACTCCGGGTCATTGGTCAAGCGACCAATTACCGTCACGGTGATATCGCCGGCGGCCATTACTTAGCTTCTTCTCTAACGTCTTCGGGGCGCATAACCTTCGTGCGCATCACGGCTTCGTTGAGACCAAGCTGACGGTCTAATTCAGCTACAGCAGCCGGGGTCGCAGTTAGGTTAATGACCGCGTAGATGCCTTCGGTCTTCTTGTTGATCTCATAGGCCAACCGACGACGTCCCCAGATATCAACTTTCTGGACGCTGCCACCATCGCCCTTGACCACATTTAAAAAAGTGTCAAGGCTTGGGGCAATTGTCTTTTCTTCCAGATCAGGGTCCAAAATAACCATGACTTCATAACGACGCATAGACAACCCACCTCCTTCGGACTAAACGGTCACGGTCGATCCGTGACAGGAGGGTTTCTGCGTGCCTGCGGTTTGGTGAAAAACCACTTCGCCAGGTTGCAGGGCTCGCCAAGATTAGCGGGGTTGAGGGTGCAACCAGAAATCGGGGCTATCCACAGGCCCGGAAATCAGCCTTGCGCTCGAAGTTTTCGTCGACTGAACTTGCCCCATGGCCCTAAGACTTGCCCCGCACGGTTGGGAAACATTGCGGTACCGTAAGTGGTACCAAATACGGTACCGTTTGCCTATGGCCATGAATCTTCGACTCCCCGACGAACTCGCCGAGCGCCTCCGGGCCCTAGCCGACGAGACCGGTCGCAGCCAGCAGGTTCTGGTTCGCACCGCTGTTGAGCAATTTCTCGACCAGCAAGAACTCAAGCACTTGAACCCGTGGCTTCGCGCGAATCTTCAGCCTGCGCGAATACCGCCACGGTCTCCGGCTATGCCCCGCAGACCAGTGCCGCCCGGTTGGGACAGCACGGCGATAGTGCGAGACCTGCGCGGATCAAAGTGACGCCACTCGTTTACTGCGATTCCAGCGTCTTACTCAAGCGTGTCCTTGACGAAAGCGACAGCAACAACTATGAGCAGTTGCTTAGTGAGCTCATTGATCAGGGTGCAACTTTGATCAGCTCTGAACTCGCGTTGATTGAAGTGCGTCGCGCACTCGGTCGCGGAGCGAAAGGCACTGATCTTGCTGAGGACGCTGATAAATCTCTCGAGGAAATATTCGCTGATGTCGGCCTAGTCAAGATTAATGAAGACGTGGTGAACGTCGCGGGGCGCCTGCCAGGGCGCCACTTAGGCTCCCTTGATGCAATTCATGTGGCCACGGCACTCCTAAGCGAATCCACGATTGTGTTAACCGGTGATATCCAGATGCGAAGCGCCTGCCAGAAGATTGGGCTGGTCGTCGCCTGAAATTCCGACAGCTTGATCGGTCTTTGCCCCCCAAGGTTCGCGCCGTAGGCTAGCCCCATGCAGGGAGCAATATGCGAATAGCGACATGGAACGTAAATTCCGTGACCGCACGTCTGCCCAGAGTCCTCGAGTGGTTAGCGGCGAATAAGCCTGATGTGGTTGCTCTGCAAGAACTTAAGTGCACCGACGCCGCCTTCCCGCTGCCGCCGATCCAGGATTTGGGTTACGAAGTTGCCTCCCATGGCACCGGGCGCTGGAACGGGGTCGCGTTGTTAAGCCGCGTAGGCCTAGTTGACATCACCCGAGGCCTCGTCGACCAACCACAATATGAAGGTGCTGATGAGCCGCGCGCAATAGGCGCCAATTGCGGTGGAGTGCGCATCTGGAGTGTCTACGTGCCTAACGGGCGTGAACCTGGACATGACCACTACAACTACAAACTCGGTTGGTTTGCAGCGTTGCAAGAAACAATTACGAAGGAATTAGCTGCAGCACCAAATCGCCCGCTTGCGGTAATTGGCGACTACAACGTGGCACCAACCGACGAGGACGTCTGGGATATCACCCAATTCACCGACAGCACCCATGTAACAGAACTCGAGCGCGAAGCTCTAACTAAGCTCCGTTCAGTTGGTTTGGTCGAAGTTATGCCCCGCGCACTAAAGGGCTACCCGTACACCTTCTGGGATTACCGCCAGGCCGCATTTGGTCGCGGCTGGGGTATGCGCATCGATCTCGTCTACTCGAACGAACCATTCGCCACCCTCGTAACTGACGCATATATCGATCGCGAGGAACGTAAAGGAAAAGGCGCATCAGATCACGCACCGGTGGTTGTCGATCTGGATCTTGGTTAGTCAATGACACTTATTGTCCGCACAATAACCTCGAATCAACATCGGGAGTGGATTGCGTCAAGACCATCAGTTTCATTTCTACAGCTTCCTGAATGGGGTGCGGTAAAGGTTGGCTGGACTTCGGAATCCCTTGGTTGGTTCGATGGGGTGAGGCTTGTTGGCGCGGGCTTAGTTTTATATCGCTCAGTGCCGAAAATTAAGGCCCGTAGTCTTGCTTATATTCCCGAAGGCCCCGACATTGATTGGCTGCGCGAAAGACTGCTAGGGGCCACCTTGGATGACTGGCTCAGTCCGCTGCTCGCGCACTGCAAGGCACGTGGTGCCTTTCAATTAAAGATGGGGCCGGCCCTTGCCACCAGGCGATGGAAAACTGACACCATCAAGGCAGCCATTGCCGAGCGTGTTGATGGTGCAACCAACCCGCCGGCGCGAATCAGTGATCTGCTTGCCGACTGGCATTCCACCAAGGCCATGCAAGTTGTTGAACGACTGCAATCACGGGGATGGGTTCAAGAAGGTGGCGACGAAGCTGGGTTCGGTGACGTGCAACCCCGTTACGTGTTCCAACTCAACCTGGCCAACCGATCAATCGGGGATATTTTCGGCGACTTCAATCAGCTATGGCGACGTAACATTCGGAAGTCTGAAAAGTCGGGTGTCGAGGTCACTCAGGGGGATTTCACAGACCTTTCAGCATTCCACTCCATCTACGTCGAAACCGCTCAGCGTGATCAGTTCACACCACGCGCGCTTTCCTACTTCGAAAGGATGTGGCAGCAACTTAATGGTGCTGCTAACGGGCACCTATCCCTTTACCTAGCCAAACACGAGGGCCACGTCGCGGCCGCCACTTTGATGATTCGTGTTGGTACCCACGCTTGGTATTCATATGGCGCTTCAACAACAGCTGACCGTGAGGTGCGCCCATCAAATGCGCTGCAGTGGCGCATGATCACCGATGCACACAAGGCCGGCTGCGAGGTATTTGATCTACGAGGGATTTCTGACACTTTGAATCCAGAGAATCATCTATTTGGCCTGGTGCAGTTCAAGTTGGGCACCGGCGGCTTTGCGCAGGAGTATGTTGGTGAATGGGATTACGTCCTGCGCACCGCTTGGGCCAAGGGTTATCGCGCATATCAAAGCCGGCGCGGGTAAGGGGAACACGTGTCTTACACCCTCACCGTTGACGCATTTAAGTGGCGCGGGCATCTCGCTGCAATGAACGAGGCCATGAAGCGCAATACCGGAGCAAATGTCGTCGGGGTGATCAAAAGCAATGGCTACGGCTTTGGCCAATCCCTCCTTGCCCACGAATCCGACCGCTTAGGTCTTGACACTGCTGCGGTGGGCACGGTTTTTGAAATCGACGACGTACTCACTTCATTCCACGGCGACGTCGTCGTGCTTGAGCCCTTCGAACCACGCGATGCCGCAGCAGCGACCGCTTGGGTGATGGCTAGGCAGCGCCACGATGCATCACGACTTGTTTGCACCGTGGCAAGTGAGCCAGCGCTAAGAGTTTTAATTGAAGGCCGTGGCTCAGCGCGGGTGCTGCTGGAGGCGCA
Source organism: Bifidobacterium breve (assembly GCA_945870085.1). Classification (GTDB taxonomy): domain Bacteria; phylum Actinomycetota; class Actinomycetes; order S36-B12; family S36-B12. The sequence continues at coordinate 5,894 of CAMBQX010000054.1, forward strand.
GACCTCAATGCATCGGTTCGGTTTCAGTGAATCAGATTTGCTACGCCTACTTGCTGACCCCGCGGTTCGCGGTTCACTTTCTAGTGGTCACGTTCAGGTTCTTGGTTTGTCACTTCACCTACCAATTTCACAACCAGCGGATGAAGTCAGTATCCAAGGCGTAGCTAGCGGCACCGCGCGGGTCCGTGAAGTCACCCGGTGGGCTGGTCTCTGGCAAGCCGAGACCGCGGTTTGGAGTGGCTCCCACGCCCCCGCGAGCACCGTTTGGGTTTCACATCTTGATGACTCGGAACTCGCGGCGGTCGCGCGCACAGCCGACGAACTTGTTATTCGTGCACGCATCGGCACCCGTCTTTGGCTCGGACAGCGGTCTGCGCTTGCCGCTGCTGGCACCGTGTTGGCAGTTCACCCCCTACCAAATGGCACCCATGTGGGTTACCGTCAGCGCACCGGCCCCAAAGACAGCACCCTTGTCGTCGTGTCAGGGGGCACCGCGCATGGCATTGGCTTGACTGCACCAACACCCGCAACATCAATGAAGCAACGCGCCGTTACCGCCGGCACCGGTGTCCTGGACGCAGCCGGACGAGCTCTTTCTCCATTTACCTGGGCCGGTAAGCAACGCTGGTTTGCTGAGCCACCACATCAACATCACTCAATGCTTTGGTTGCCGCGCGGGTGTGTTATCCCCGCAGTCGGAGATTTCGTAACGGCTGAAGTGCGCTTTACCACTTCTAGATTTGATGCGGTGCTCGGACTCGATTGATTAACTCGCGCGGTTAAACGTGAAGACGTCAGCGGCACGGTCATACGGGCCACCACCTGGATCATCTGCGTCCTCGGCAAAGCCATCATTTCTAATTGGATCATTTTCAGGTTTAACAATGTCGCGAATTACCATTACTGCGAAGAAAACCGTGGCCGCTATATGCACGATGATCGCGGTCGCATACCACTGCTGCGTTAGACCTTTCACGCCTTCGTTACCGTACCCGACTAAGAACCACCAGACCGCAACGAAGTAAATGAGCTCACCTACTTGCCAAATAATGAAGTCTCGCCACCTGGGCCTAGCCATCACCGCGAGGGGTATCAACCAGAGCACGTATTGCGGAGAGTAGACCTTATTCGTTACGGCAAATGCTGCGATAATCAAAAAGAGCAATTGAGCCAATCGTGGCCGCTGCTTGGCTCGCAAGGCAAGTATGGCAATTGCAACGCACAAAATTAGGAAGCAACCGGTGGCCACCGTGTTGAGCTTGTCACTTGGCACCGTTGGCAGTTCAAATTCAGCGAGTGCGAACCAAAGGGATCCGAAATCCTGACCTCGATTTTGGCTGAAGGTGTAGAAGAATGCCCAACCGTCGAAGTTTCCGACCATGAATGGCAGATTCACCATTAACCAAGTGAGCACCGTGCCACCAACTAGTGCTACTAATGGTCGCCATTTACCCGAGCGAATTGTCAACACCAAGAAGGCGCCGAGAAACAACACGGGATAAAACTTTGCAGCGACTGCAAGGCCAAGTAGCAGGCCCGCGGCAAATGGTCGATTGCGCGACCAGAGCAACAGGGCAACTCCGGCGAATGCGAGCGGCAGTAGATCCCAATTTATCGTTGCAGCAAAAAGCACACCCGGGGCCAGGGCGAACATTGCGGCATCCCATGGGCGCCGCCGAACAGTAAGTGCCGTCGCAACTATCGCAATCAATAGCGGGATGAAAAGTAGTATGACGTTGACGTCGAAGAAGACCGTGCTGGCCGGTGCTTGTGGCATGATTCCCGTTATAACCCGGGTGATCATCGCCGCGATCTGCATGAAGACCCCGGTTAGTACCGGGTACTCGAGTGGGGTTTGACCCGGTGCTGTTTGCAGGTAGGGCAGGAGGCCGTCGGCGAACCCTCGAAATGAAAATAGGGGTGGGATATCCGAATAGCACAGATGTTCGTAGTTCTCTGGGGATACCCAACCCGTACTGCGGCACGATAAGTCAAGGAAGTACCCGAATGCGTAGATAAATGCCGAGAGCGCTACTAAAACACGCAGCGGATTCCACCAGGTGCTTCCACTCTTAAAGCGCCCTATTGGGCCGCCTATTGCATTACTTCCGCCGGCCGCAATCGAGTCGGCATTTGAGGGCTTGACAACCTGTTTACTCACCCAGGCACCGCCTCATCAGTTGGCGGTGCTGGTGGAGCAGTAGTTGGTGCCGGTGCCACCTCGGGTTCAGGTGCACTCTCGTCACCTGGTTGCAGCGGTTCAGGGGCCTCGACACTTGGCGCTGGTGCGCCACTAGCCGACGCGTCGGCGCTGGGCTCGGGGCCGAATTCAATAACACTCGGGGTTGGGCAGCCAACGGGTATTTTGGTTCCGTCGGTCGGCATGATCAAAGGGCAATCAGGTGCCACAGTGAGATCACCGGTTGCTGGGGTGAAGTCAACGATCGGTTCATTAACGAGCGCCGCGGTCATGAATGCGGTCCAAATAGCCGCCGGATAAGACCCGCCGGTAACCGTGCCTAGCCCACCGGTACCAGAAAGTGAAACAGGCAGGCCGCTGGCGTCCTCCTTGGCCATTAGTACCGCTGTAACGAGTTGCGGGGTGTACCCAACAAACCACGCACTTTTATTGCCGTCGGTGGTACCGGTCTTTGCCGCGGCTGGCCGACCCAGTTTCTGTGCAGCAAAAGCGGTGCCGTCGGTGACTACTTTACTCAAGGTGTAACTAACGCTATTTGCAATATTAGCTTCGAACGCGACCACCGTCTTGGGTTGATATTCAAACAACAACCCGCCGTTTAGACCCATCACCGACTTGATGTAAGTCGTCTCAGATCGGAGACCTTCTGAGGCGAAAGTTGCGTAAGCATTTGCCATGCTCAACCCCGACGGTGACGCCGTCCCGAGCACGAAAGTTAGATCGAGGTTGTCAAGATTTAAGCCCGGTGTGGTGTCAGGAACACCTGCCCGAATTGCCGATTCGGCTACAGCGTCAATACCAACTTCAGACTCCAACTGCACATAGGCCGAGTTGATGCTGAACTCCGTTGCTTGGAGCAATGAAACTGGACCATATGACTTATCGCCGTAGTTCGAGAACGTGTAACCATTGACGGTGGAAGGTGAATCACCATTTAGTTCAGTGCCAAGGGGTATACCCTGCTCAAATGCGGTGGCCAACGCGAACGGCTTGAATGTTGACCCTGCCTGCGCAAACTCTCGGGTCGCATTATTGATTTGATCATCGATGAAGTTTTTGCCCGCGTACATAGCAACAACTTCGCCAGTGCCCGGGCGCACGGCAACTAATCCAATACGCAGACCCTCGGTGTTGGCATCGGGGCCCACCTTGCGCACCGCTGCGGTCGCACCTTTTTGGGCGCCCTTTTCGAATGTAGACGTTATGCGCAAACCACCGCGTTGAATCTCGGTTTCATCAAAACCCAAAGTAACTAACTGGTTGGTCACCGCCTGCAGCAAGAAACCCGTTTGACCGCCCAAGCGGTTTCCAGCTTTTTGTTTCAGAATTACCGGGAACTTTTCGGCTTTGCGTTGCTGTGGTGTCAGCCAGCCCTGCTCAATCATTGAATCAAGGACATAAGCCCAGCGAGCCTTAAGTGCTGACAGGTTGTCCTCCGGGGCCAGGCCATTTGGCGACTTGATAACTGAGGCGAGCACCGCCGCCTGTGCTACGTCAAGGTTTTCGACAGATTTACCGAAGTACGCGATCGACGCCGCCTCGATTCCGTAGGCCCCACGACCAAAGTAGATCGTGTTGAAATAGTCCTCCAGGATTTGATCCTTAGAGACGACTGTTTCCAATTTGAACGCGAGTAAAAGCTCTTTGGCCTTACGGCTCCAGGTGCGCTCCTGCGTTAAGTAGGCATTCTTGGCGTACTGCTGGGTGATAGTTGAACCACCCTGTGTCGAGCCGCCCTGTAAATTGTTTATGACTGCGCGCCCAATACCAAGTGGTGATACACCACCGTGTTCATAGAAGGTTCGGTCTTCGGCTGCAAGAACCGCATGCTGGGCATCGAGTGGTACATCAACAAGTGCCACGCTTCGGCGGGTGGCCTCGCCTAGTCTTCCGAGTTCAGTGGTGCCGTCAGCCCAATAGACGATGGTCGCCTCACTCGTTGAAACTTCGTTTGGTGATGGCACATCGGTACGTGAAACCGCCA
>CAMBQX010000055.1 GCA_945870085.1 Bifidobacterium breve
GAAAGGCCTGTGCAGACGAGCGGCCCGTTCAATGTCTGCAGGTAGACCGCACCAGGCTGTCGGTAACGGCAGTCGCAGATGGATGATCACCGAATTGGTCGCCGCAAGGCGATTGAGGAACAGGATCCGGCTTACAGGCCAACTCGTCCACTTTCATTCCTCGGCAACTTGGCAAAGAGATGTACCGTGCAAATGATGGTCCGCACCTGGCTGCTCGCAAGGCAGAGTTCGAAGCGCTCTAACAGTTACGGCTTATAGGGCGACTCATCTCTTATTCAATTATTGCAGAACACCTTTAAGCCATTTAGGGTCATGGAATGCAAACATTCATGATTGTCTCAACCTTTAAAGCCGAAGCCACGATGGAACAGATTCAAGCACTTATTCCAGCCGAGCAAGCGCGTGCAAAAGAGCTAGAGGCGCTTGGAATCATTACCTCTATCTAAATCTCGATGCCAAAAAGAACTGCGTTTATTGAAACGGCCGGTGAAAATCAGGAGATCGTTATGGATGCGATTCTTTCTCTTCCAATGGCTGCAATTTGGGACATCGAAGTATTTCCTACAACTCCTCCTGCTGGTCCAGCAGCCTAAAGAGCGACTTAGGGGATTGCACTTCGGGGGAGATCGGCGATATCGGCATTCGGGTCGATTTTTAATTCGCGCACTAGATCGGCGAGCTTAAAGTTGGCCTCGGCCGCCGCTGGGCTAACTTCGGCGGCCAACTCCAAATCCTTGATCAGTCCGGCAAGAGTGGCATCAGCGGAGGAAAATTCGATTTGGCCTTCTATCCTGGCGCGCTTGCCCTTAACCATCGGCGAGAGCGGCCCCAGCTCCAAGACATCCAAGGCGCGATCGATTGGCAATCCCAGTTGCCCGCTGACCAGTAGTGCCTGACGAATCGCCAGCAGCGCATCGGCGAGGGCATGATTTGAAAGCAACTTGGCGCCTGCCGCCGCCTCGGCACTTTCAAATTCAAGAACTGCCTGCGAAAAAGTATCAATTACAGGTCTGGCTCGGTCAATAGCGGTTGGTGCACCCCCGAGGATGACGGTTGCCACGCCATTGTCGATGGCCGGCACCGAACCCATCACCGGGGCCTGTACGTAAAATACCTTGTTCGCGGTGAATAAGGCATCAAGTAGTTTCGCCTCGCTGGGAGCAATGGTGCTGGTGTTGAGTACTAGAGCACCAGCTTCCAAATGCGGTTGCGCCAGTTCACTAACCTCGATGCATGCTTTACCGTCGAACAGGCTCAAGACCACGACCGATGCGCCCTGAAGAGCCGCAGCAAGTCTGGCTTTCGAGTCAGAGTTAAGGCTGCCATTGCGATTCCACCTCGTGACCTCAAATCCCGAACCGACGAGCTTGTTAGCTATCGCAGTACCCATTCGGCCCAGGCCCAGTACGGCAACGTGAACTTTGCCATCTGCTGGCGAGTGTCCTGCTGCTGGCTGCATAAGTTCTGGCATGTGTGTAGCGTACAGGCCCTTGGCCGCTACGCCAGCAATGTTTCTCCGATGTACCCACCAGGAGAGGTACCGGGGGGCACCGCGAACGCAGCACTAGCCGTGTGACGGATGTATTCGTTCAAGAGATCACTTTCAGAAAGTTGGCGTTGCAAAGCTACAAACTGCCGGCTCAGATCACGTTGATAAGACATGAAGAAAAGCCCTACATCCGCGGCTCCGCTAGCGTCGTCTGAGTTGGCATAGTTGAAGGCTCGGCGCAAAATACGGACTCCGCCATTATTCTGTGGATGTGCGAGCGCCAAATGTGAGTCAGGGGCAATGGCCGGCTTACCGTCTGCCGACAGCTTAGAAAAGTCCGGAGTGGTGAATTCGGTGCCACCTGAAAGCGGAGCGCCACCTGATTTGGTTCGCCCAAGAACATCTTCTTGCTCTTCGAGCACCGAGTCATCCCAGTCAACGATTAGCATGCGTATTTGGCGCACGGCAAGGTAACTGCCCCCGTCCATCCAGGCGGAGCCATCGGAGGATTTCGCCCAGACGAATTCATCCATTGCGGTGCGATCACTAGTATTTAGGTTGTTAGTTCCATCGCGGAAGCCAAAAAGATTGCGCGGGGTGGTAGTGACATTGCTGAGTGAAGCAGCCCGGTTAAATCCTGCTTGAGTCCAACGCACTTTGGCGCGAGAACCCGCAATGCGCATGAGGTTACGTACCGCGTGCATCGCGACCTGGGCGTCATCGGCACATGCTTGGATGCAGATGTCTCCACCGATGCGTCCGGCAACTAGCTCATCACCCTTGAAGTTCGGAAATTGTTGCAATCCAGCAGGTTGCATGTTGGCCAGCCCGAATCGATCTCCATTGGACTGACTTGTAAATAGTTCGGGGCCGAAACCAAAAGTGATGGTGAGGCCGGCAGAGGGTAAATCCAGCGCCTCTCCGGTGTCTTCTGGGGCGAGGTCCGCCGACCCGTTTACCGCGCCGGTTTTGCCAACCGGTAAAGCCGAAGTCAAACGGGCGGCCCCTTGGGTTAGGTCTCTCATGAGGCCGATAAGAGCTGGCCGCGAAGTGACGGTGGTGTCTAGCGCAGCGAACTGAAGGTGGGCCGGAGGGGGATTAGCGATACCGGCCTGGCTACGCCCATAAAAGGCAACCTCAGGACGTGTCGGTGCCGGTGGCATCGGCCGCCCGTGGTGGCGATCGTCAGCTAATGCAGAGGTGGCGCCAACTACGCCAACGGCACCCAGACCCGCAGCACCGAGTAGCGCACGGCGCGACATATTGGTAGCAGATGTGATTTTGGATGTCTTTGGCATTGATCCTCCTAAGTTTGGGTTCTTGGAGTGAGCATTGCCGGTCTAGTTGCGAATTGACCCAGCAAAAGATGTGGGTTTTATGTGAATGCAGCCGTGCCTGCCCTAGTTGGCAGGAATGGTGATCTGAACTCGCAGGCCACCTATTGGGCTGTCTAGGAGTTCAAGACGCCCGCCATGGGCCGCGATGACCGCGCCCATGATGCTCATGCCTAAACCGAAACCCCCACTTGAGGTTGATGGGGTTTCATCTAGCCGGGTGAATCTTTGGAGCACCGCCTCACGTTGCCCAATAGGGATACCGGGGCCTGCATCGTCAACTGTCAAGACTGTTTCGCCGCCATGTTGGCTCAAATGCACTTCGACCGCTCCGTCAAGCGGGGTATGCCGTGAAATGTTTTGCACCAGATTAGAGACCAATTGACGCCAAGCGTTGGGTTCACCATTTATGAAGCAACTGCCAAGATCAAGCAGGATCGGTCTACCAGGGTTCAGTGCTGTTAAATCCTCGAAAAAGTCCCGAACGATTTGTGACAGATCAAATGCCCCAAATTCCTGTTGGGCGAGAGAATCCATATTCTCCAAAACCAAGAGTTGGGTAACTAAGCCTTCGAGCCGGTGGCTCTCGGTAGCAATACGCGAGAGCGCCCTTGCCTGCAAGTCAGATGCGTCCGGACTTTCATTTTGTAGGAGTTCGACGTAGCCTCGGATAACCGTAAGTGGGGTCCGAATCTCATGTGAAGCGTTTGAGACAAACTTTCGAAGTTGAACTTCGGATGCCTCGACTCTGGTGATTGATTCTGTTAAGGCACCGATCATCGCATTTAGTGCTACTGAAAGTTCACCAAGTTCGGTGCCGGGTTGGGCTGTTGGAACCCGCCGCTTGGTATCACCATGTGCTATCGCCTGTGCCGAGTCAACCATCGCATCCACCGGGCGGAAGAACTTGCGCACCACGGCCCAAGAGGTGAGGGCGCCGATAATTGTGACTAGGGCAACTGCCGCGATAATCGATATCGCGAGCTGTTTCAGATTACTTTCTACGTCCGTCAAGGGGGTGGCGGCCACCGCCATCGCCCTTTTGGGGTCGGGCTGGCGCGCCACAACCCGATAAGTCACCTCACCAGGAACGGTTATTGCTGTTTGCTGTGACTGGGCTAACTGGGCTGCGGTCAACGTCGGGAATGGTAGAGGGTCTGAGCTGTATCCAGCTTGGCGCAGCACGGTGATGGTGTTATCGCGATTAACCCGGGCAATCGCAATTTGGCTGTAGGAGTCGGGCGGGGCGGGGCGGGGGTTATCGGAGAGGCTTTGGATTCTGGCATCCGCGACCGCTGATCGTAGGCCGTTGTCGATAGTTTGGTATTGAATACTTGATGCCGTGAAATACACAAAGGCGCCAAGAATGGCAGTTGAGAAGAGAATCAGTAACGCCGTCAGGATCGTGATTCGGGATCTAAGGCTCATGATTTGCTCTTATCAGCAAGCAATTGGTAGCCGACCCCGCGCACGGTTCGAATAGTTACACCGGCTCCGAGCTTCTTGCGGAGATAGGAAATATAAGTTTCAAGTACGGTCGTCTCAGTACCAGCATCAAACCCCCAGATCTGGCGTAGTAATTGGTCTTTGGTCATTACCCTGTTGGCATTTTCCATCAACACCTGTAGTAGGCGAAACTCGGTGGCTGATAGTTCTAGCACCTCTTCATTGCAAGTTGCCTCGTGCGTCTCTGGGTCGAGTGTCAATGAACCAACGCGGATTGCAGATGAGGTCTGCTCGCCGCGTGATCGACGCAGCACCGCCGCGACTCGAAGTGTCAACTCTTCGATGCCGAAAGGCTTCTTTACGAAGTCATCGGCTCCGAGCTTGAATCCGGCATTGGTGTCGTCTCGATCTTGCCGAGCGGTCAAGATGATCACCGGAGTTGCATCGCCGGAGGCCCGCATCCGAGTAAGTACCTCATAGCCGTCCATCTTGGGCATGTTGATATCTAGTACTACAAGGGCGATGGGGGATTCGCGCAAGATGTGCAGTGCTGCCATGCCATGGGATGCCGAGACCGTCTGGTAGCCGGCAAGGCGCAAGGCATCGCAGATTAGATCGTTTACGTTGGGCTCATCGTCAACGACCAATACGGTGGTGGTCATTGGTCCTCCCCTAGTCGCTACCCAAAGAGTTGCGGGACAACTGTACGGCGGCCAGGCCCAGTAAGGGCCCGGCCGCCGTCGCAATCAGTAAATCAGCTTGCTGGTACCGGTGCTGGTTGGGTACCACCGTTTCGGGCACCCGCCGGGCGATCTTGGTGGGCCGCCTTGATGGCATCGGCCTGGGCCGAGGTTATGGTGCCGTTCGCAACGAGTGCTGCGAGTGGGCCACCAGCGGTGCGTGCGGCGCCCGTAGTTCCGGTTGTGCTCGTGGTGCTCGCCGAGCGCTCTGGGCGTGCAGGCCGGGCAGCCTTGATGGCATCGGCCTGTGACTGGGTCAACGTGCCTTCGCTCACCAATCCGCTGAGCACGCTGGCTTCAATGACAGCGCAATCAACCTTCACGCCACTTGCTTCAGCGGCTTCTTTGGCCTCGTGCATTTCGTACCGGAATTCTTCCTTTTGCGCTTCGGTGATGGTGCCGGCGGTCACGAGTGCTGAGAGCGCGGCACCCTTGGGCCCACCGCCACCGTTGCCAGCGGCATTCGCCGTGCCAACTCCTGCGCCAATAACGAGCGCGAGTGTACCTACGGCTACTGCGGCGCGGGTACCCCATTTTACATTGCGGTTCATGGAATTCTCCTTTTTTCAGGGTCCCATCGGTGGGGCCCTTGGTCGGTTAAGGCAAGAATGCCCCGCATATTTGTGTTACTCCTTGGGCAAACATGTGGGATTCATGTGAATGATTTAGCTCACCCTTTGGCGGGGGGTAGAACAATGCGCCATGCCACTACCTGCTCGGGGTCAAAGGTGACGATCTCGCCATTTCGCTTACGGATAGTCGTCAAAGTTTCGAGGAAACCTAGTAGCTCGGTAGGGCCACCGGACTCATGCAGTCGCATGGTGACTCGCAGGCCAATTTCGGCAGGGCCCGGATGCGGGGGCTTTGGGGCCGCGGCTGACATAGGTCCCATTGTCGCGTACGGAGCCTAGGTACACTCGCGGCATGACTTCACCTTTCCCTGCCGAGTCATTCGCTGACATAATCGAGGCCAATCGAGAGTTTGCCGCTGGTTTCGCTTTCGCGGGCCAACCCGGTCGGGCCCAACGGGGCTTGGCCATCGTCACCTGCATGGATTCACGTATTAGCCCGCTGGACGTTGTGGGTATGGATGCCGGGGATGCCAAGATTTTGCGTAATGCCGGTGCCCGCGTCACCGAGGACGTTTTACGGACTTTGGTCTTGGCGAGTTACCTACTCGGTGTCGAGCGCATTTTAGTAATGCCGCATACCGATTGCCGGATGGCTCAGGCACAGGAACCTGAGATCCATGCAACGATTGCCGAGCAATATGGTGTCGACACTAGAAGCCTTGAATTTCGGACAGTTACCGATCAACGGGCGGCACTGATTACTGATGTCACGCGAATTCGATCATTTCCACTTATACCCGACACGGTTGCTGTGGCGGGCGCAATATATGACGTCCACGCCGGAACCCTTGAATTAGTCGACTGCTGACCGGCCTGTTAGCCCACCCAGCGTAAGTGGGTAAGGCACACATAAGCATCCTGGACACCGATGCCGGGAATCTTTACCGTGGTGCACTCCGGCGGTGAAGGCCGCGCCCACGGCGGAATACTGCTCCAAAATAGATCAACTTGTTCGCGGGTTGGCGCATACATGGCGATAGCGGTTGGCGTGCTGAGTTCGAGGCGATCAACCTCATCACGGGTGAGTTCCGCTTCGGTGGAGACGTTGTTGTAACCCCAAAGTTGCATCGCGGCAACCGCTGCCATCTGGTGGTCTGGGTCGGTCCAGATGCCGACGGTGTCAGCGGCGGAAGTGTTGTCGATGATCCATTGCTCGGCCTTAATCTTTTCGCGCATGATTTGTTCGCCGCTGAAATCCACGTAGGCCGCGCGAAATGGGTATTGGCCGTAGATGCCGGTTAGTCCGCGCCCATTCTGGAGTAGCTGCATGCCGATTGCGGTGATTGCGAGGGCAACTAGCACGGCAAGTGCCGAAGTTAAGTCACCTGACCGACGCGTGATGCTGGACGCAACCGCAAAGCCTACGCAGATTAGTAGCGCGATCAATGCGCCGACTGGACGCTCGATAACTTCTGCCCACCTACCACTCCATAAAATGAGTGGAAGGGCTGCCAACGGAACTAGCAGTGCTGCGGACGGGAGATTGCGGCGCTGCAAAAGCGCGGCCGCGGCAAGCCCGATGGCTACGATTGAGCCCGGCCATAATTTGGCGACGTAATGCGGTGCTTCAAGCCAAGGCCCGGGCACCAGCGCGTAATAGATCGCGGTAAAAGCGATATTGGTTAAGGCAATTACCACCGCGGTTAAAGCCCAGCGGTTACCGCGGGTGGTGATCGCGGAGATAGCGGCAATAACCAATGCCGAAACTGGTACGAGTAGGGCGATGTCGCTGGCCCAAATCATGGGGTCACTGATGAAATCCGCGTAGTCCAATCGCCCATTCCAGTACATGTAGGTACTTACCCAGTTCAAGCCAGGGAAAAGCATCAGGCCCAGTGCGATAAACATTAGGAGGCTGACAGCGAACCCGGCTATCGCGGCCATTGCGTCGAAGAGCAAAGCCCGCCAACGATCGGTATGTGCCACGAAAACACCAACTAGTCGAATGCCAACCCACATCGAAAGAGCCAGGAAGCAGGCGTACGGGTTAAGCATTAGGAGCCAAGCGACGGTCGCCCCCGAAATAAATGCGGGTAGCCAGGAAATGCGTGGCGGGCCAAATGTGCACCACGTGCCTAGTGCGATGAATAGCAGGGTGGCAGCGATGATGGTGCCTGTCAGGTATGGGTTACCGACATAACTGAGAACCATTGTGTTCAGCGCCGCAAACAAGGCGATGACGCTCGCTAATTTGCGTGAGCTCACCTGGCGAATCAACCAATAGAGGGAAGCCGCTATCAAGGCGATCAGCAAGAAGCGCCAGAGCGCGAAACCAGCCCATGGGCCTAAAAGCGAGGTAAGTCCGCGGACCGGGGCGATGAAACCAAGGCGGGTCCAGAAGTAGGCCGGATCAATTGCCCGATCGGTGACCTCATTGCCGAATAGGGCCAGTGATGCATAGAACTCAGAGTCTGGGGAATTGAACCCGACCCATTGGCGGGAACCTGAGAAGAAGGCACCAAAGATGCTGATCGAAGCAACGATCAGGGCGTCGAGAGCAAACGGACCTAATCTTGAGCCCGCAGCGACTTTTGCAAAGTCTTGGGTCACGGCTTCAGCATCAGGCGCCGTACAATGAAATTTGTTCGTTGGCTGCGGTCACTTTTTGGCACGCGTCGCCCAGAGCCTTGAACTCTGATTTGGTCAGGACATCAACCAAGTTCGCCCGCACACCGGTGACATGGGTTGGGGCAGCGGCGACAAGTGCTTGCCAGCCAGCATCGGTAAGTACCGCGAATGAGCCCCTTCGGTCTTCTGTGCACTCTTCACGTGCGAGGAGGCCGGCAGTCTCCATGCGTCCGACTTGATGCGACAGGCGGCTGCGGGAGGCTAAGGTCGCCTCTGCCAATTCACTCATGCGCATTCTCCGGCCCTCGGTTTCGCTGAGGCGAACCAGAATTTCATAATCAGCGATGGTCAAGCCGTGCTGGATCTGCAGGTCGGCATTGAGCTGATGATTTAGGAGTGTCCAGGCCGAGATGAATGCCCGCCATAACCGCTGTTCATCAGGGCTCAGCCACTTGGTCACGGCCCTAGTGTACTTAAATTAGTTGAATTTCGTACTTCTAGGTTAGATAACGAGGTGGGCGCCCAGTCACCAAGTGGTTACGCCAGTTGGCAGCGTCAAGATCTCGGCGCCGGTCGTGGTTACCACCAGGGTGTGTTCGAATTGCGCAGTGCGGAGTAGATCCTTGGTTACCACCGTCCAGCCATCGGGCCACATCGAGTAGTCATGGGTGCCTAATGTCAGCATCGGCTCGATGGTAAACGTCATGCCGATCTCCAAGACTAGATCCGAGCCTGGGTCGTCATAGTGGGGTACTACGAGGCCGGAATGAAATGACGTGCCGATGCCATGGCCGGTGAAATCTCGCACGACCCCGTAGTTGAATCTCCGGGCATAACTTTCGATAACGCGACCGATGACATTCAGCGGGCGGCCGGGCGCGACGGCGGCGATTGCGCGCCGAGTGGCTTCCCGCGTCCGCTCGACCAGCAGTTTGGACTCCTCGTCAACGAGGTCTCCAACCAGATAGGTCGCGTTGGTGTCGCCATGAACTCCGCCGATGAAGGCGGTGATATCAATATTGCAAATATCTCCGTCAAGTAGCACGGTTGAGTCGGGGATACCGTGGCAGATGACTTCATTAAGGGATGAGCAAAGGGACTTGGGGTAGCCCCGGTAGCCAAGAGTCGATGGGTAGGCACCGTGATCGCAGAGGTACTCGTGGCCGATGCGATCGAGTTCGTCGGTGGTGACCCCAGGCTCGATGTGGGCACCAACTTCAACTAATGCGTCAGCGGCGATTCGCCCGGCTATCCGCATTGCCGCCAGGGTTTGCTCGTCTTGGACTTCGGAGCCGGTGTACCGATCGGGGGCTGGCTTTCCGACATAAGCCGGCCGAAGGATATTCGTTGGCACCGCGCGCTCGGCGGAAATCGTGCCTGGAGTAAGTACAGGGCGAGAATTTGCTGGCATGGACGTCATTGTAGGTGGAAGCCCTGAACATTAGAAACGTGAAAGGCCCGCACCAAATGGTGCGGGCCTTTCACGTTCACGCTTGGGGCCGAACTAGGCCTTCTTCGCGACGCGACGACGGACAACCTTGCGCGCTGGGCGCTTTGCTGCCTTCTTCGCGACCTTCTTTGCTGGGCGCTTTGCTGCCTTCTTTGCTGGGCGCTTTGCGGCTTTCTTTGCTGGGCGCTTTGCTGCCTTCTTCGCGACCTTCTTTGCTGGGCGCTTTGCTGCCTGATTCGCGACCTTCTTTGCTGGGCGCTTTGCAGCGTTCTTTGCTGGG
>CAMBQX010000056.1 GCA_945870085.1 Bifidobacterium breve
ATTATAGGCACATCTAACTTTGGAGAGCACCATGAAAGTTCAAAGCCTCCGCCAGGCCGTGGGATTTACCGCCGCAATGGGCCTGGTTGTTGGGCTATTGAGCGCATGCATGAGCCTGGACTATGTACTCAACGTGAATGCTGACTCAACCATGTCAGGCCCCCTCAAAGTAGCAATTGCTAAGGAAGCGGCCTCAGTTTTAGGCCTCACGTCGGCTGATGACCTCCTGAATGAAGCTGACTCCGGTGACGCCACCTCCGGGATGGGCCTTGACGTAGCCAAGGATTGCGCATCCAGTGAAGATGAAACAAACTTTATTCTTACGTGCACAATCACGAACGCCAAGGCCTCGGATATCGATGAGGGTTGGTCGATGACAACCGATGGCGACACAGCGACGTTGCATGTAGTGGCGAATCTCGATCAGGCTACCGCGGAAACTGATCCCGCTGCATTCGAAATACCCGATATGAATATGGGTTCGTATAACTTCACTATTAACTTTCCGGGGAAGATAACCAAAGTCACGGGCACCGGTGCGAAACAAACCTCGGACACCACGGTGGTCGCCAAGGGTGGATTGAACGAGACCATTGACTTCACTGTTACCGGCTCAACGTCCAGTGGTAGTGGGTTACCGTGGTGGAGCTACCTAGTGATCGGATTAATTGCAGGTGCGGTAGTTGTCGCGATTATTGGCTTGGTGCGGCGCGGTAAAAAAGATGAAGCAACATCCGAACCAGCGCCAGAACCGACAACCGAAACAGCACCAGAGCCAGGGACTTCAAGTGAAATAGCGGAGCCGCCGGCAACTTGATTCTGCCGACGGCTCCCTAATTGAAAATATCGTTAGCACATACCGAAGACGAAGCCTGAGGCGAGTGCGTCCGCTTGCGCATTATCATCTTCGCGTTTCAACAAAGCGTTAACAAGCGCATCAACTGATGGTGTCGGCTTCTTGTAGTTATGGGCCGAATGAACATACGTGTAGCCATCGACAATGATAGGGATATCGTTTTTGTCAATGTCCATGCATGCGGCGTTACCTACGTCTGCCCTGCTGGGGTTCTTGCCTAAAGCCATTACATTAGGTAGCGCCTTAGTCAGATACTTCTTCACTTGCGAGTTGGCCTTGCCATTTGGGCAGAGCACATTGCCTAAGCTGCCGTCGGCATTTACCTGCGGCTTTCCGCACTTTTCGGTGTTCGTGCTTGCAGGTGCAGCGAGCGGCGCTGCGGTCGCGGGGGTAGCCGCAAATAGAGCGAATACAGCAACTCCGGTAAGGGCGATGCTGGCAAAACGCGGGGCTAGCTTCATGGTGGAACCGATCTGTTGTCTGGTTGGCGTTCTGGTTAGGCGTTGGCCAACGTGTTGACAATGTCGAGGGCAACAAGTTGCTGTGGACCGGTTGGGCGAGCGGGTACCGGCCCTTGACTCAACTGGGCATTTTGTTTCGTGACAGCACCCCGACCCGATGGCTCGATGCGCTTTAGGTCGCGCTGCTCAACCAGCAGGTTTGCCATTTGGGCCTGGATTGCAGCATATGCCGGATTGCCTGCGAGGTTGTCAATCTCCAATGGGTCAGCGGTCATGTTGTAGAGCTCGTACTCATCCGGCGGTGGGGTCACCGTGAAGGCGGTTACCCGATGAACCTTGACGGTGGTGGTGCCGCTAATTTCACCGGGCTTGGCTTGTGAGCCCACCAAGTTAGTGACAATATCTGCCTGGCCAGGAGCGCTCCAGAACTGATCATTATCAAAGTAGCGAGCAAACTTCCACTGCTGCATTGAGCCACCGGCTCCGGTTGGCAACTGCGCTACAACAGCTTCAATGTGGTTCGGCTGCACGACTGACTCGTAGTAGCGGCCGAAGGAATCGAGTTGGTAGTCGCCGCGGGTCGGCTCATCGTCGGTCATGAAGTAGACCGGACCTGATACTGCTTCGGCCTTGCGCTCGCCGAGCAAGAAGCCCGAGAGGTCGCGGCCCACCAGTGGGTGAACTTCGTTATGGGTGAGCTTTAGGCGGCGCTGCACGGCATCAACATTTAAGCCGGCCAAGCCAAGCATCGTCGGCAGGACATCCGCGTGGCTGGTAAGCACCTGCGTCTGCTCGGCCTTGGGGAACAAGATCGGATTGTGAACCACAAGTGGCACGCGAAGTACTGAGTCGTAAGCGTTGTGCCACTTTTGGTAGAGCCCGCCATGGCTACCGAGTAGATCGCCGTGGTCAGAGACGTAGAGGACGATCGTGTCTCGGTAAGACTGGCGATTAGACATCAAAGTCTGCAAGATCTTGGCAACATGCTTATCCACTGTCTCTTGCAGGGCGTAGTAGAACTGGTGGTAAGGATGTGTGTTGTCATTTGGCTGGAATGCACTCGCGTAGGTGTCGCGGTAACTTGCTTGGGCGCGTGGCTTAGTGATGAGGTTTTCATCCTTGAGCTGCGACCACATGGTGTCTAGGAACAACTCGAGAGGCACGTTCGACCGCTCATTTTGCTGGCGCAACCACATATTGTTCAGCAGCAGTGACAACCGCCCCCAGAGCACAATGTCGTGGGGGTTGACGAATGAGGTAACCATCAGCCACGGCTTGCGCCCACGCTGCAACTTCTTGATTGTTTGAACACCTAGGCGCTCATAGGTGGCATCGCGCCCGACGAAGAATGGGGCTGATGATCCACTGTCATAGGGGTTCGCGCCGTGGGGCTCGGGCCCGACCCAACCATTGAAGCCGAAGCTATCGAGCCGGTTTACCTCTTCGTAGAGTTTTTCGAGGCGCAGATCCGGTGCCCCGTTTGCCCGGTAGCTGGGGATAGGGGAGTTGGTGCCGGGTATATAGAGGTCGGCGTCGCTGACGTGCCACTTGCCGCGGTACCAAGTTTCGTAGCCGGCGGCGCGGAAGTAATTGCCCATGGTCGGTACGGTGTTTGGGGTCAGCCAGTAGGTGTCTTCTTCAAGGGCACTTTTGGCGGCGCCGGTGGTTTGGGTAACACCGTGCAGTGAGGGGTACTGACCCGTCCAGAACGAGGCGCGGCTAGGCGCGCAGGCCGAAGACATAATCTGGTGGTTCATGAACTCGGTGCCATTTGCCATCAGGGCCTGCTGGCCCTTGAGGTTCTTCTTCCGCCAAACACCGAGGGCGCGGGACTCGAATGGCACCGGCTGGCGTTGTTCGTCGATCATGATCACCAAGAAGTTGGGGCGCTTGGTCAGCCGGCCCCGGCTCTTGAAGGGCATGAGCGGGTAATCCTGAGCGGCGGCCGGTGAGGCGCTGCGAATGGCCGCGATCCCTGCTGCCGAAGCAGCCGCGCTGGCGAGCAGTTGGCGCCGACTTAAGCCGTGGAATTCGGGTGTGTCGTCGTCCATCAGGTCGTCAGAGAGATCGCTCATGCGTTTTGCCCCTTTATTGGGTTCGGAATTACCGGATTGTGATAGTCATGTTAGGCAGATCATTCCCCTAAAAGCAAGGTTCTAAACCTCCAATTGCATCTATTTATGGGGGGGGGGTTGGCACAGATAGGGCGCTGAGTCGGGGCGGCAAGCCATAACAGATTGAGTTGGCCAGCACGCTGGTGGTTGACCGGCGCTCGCCGCTCCCGTTTAAGTCAACTGACCGTTGATGCGGCGTGGCAGGGCCCAAAGGTTGTCATCCGAAACCGCAACCGGCAAGAGTCCATCAGGGAACCCCTGATAACTCACCGGTCGCTGGAACCGGTAGATGGCCAAAGTGCCAACGGATGTGGTGCGAGAATCTGAGGTCGCCGGGAACGGCCCGCCGTGCACGACGGCTTGATTTACCTCGACGCCGGTGGGCCAACCATTGAAGATGCCTCGGCCGGCCTTGCGCTCCATTATCGGCATAATCGCTGCCACCTGCGGATAGTCGGATTCAACAGCGTGCACGGTGCAAGTCAATTGGCCCTGCAGTGCTTCTAAGGTGGCTTTTAGGTCATCAAGATCCACATAGGTAACCAGCAGGGCTGATGAGCCGAAAACTTCGTCCTGTAGATCTACGTTTGCACGCAGGTGTGCGGCGTTGGTGCGGTAGATCGTTGGCGCCGGCGAATTTAGCGTAGGTCCGGCCGCCCCGGTGGCGATTAGTTCAGCGCCCGAAGCATGTAGTCGTTTATTGCCCTCGTTATAGGCGTCAAAAATCCCCGATGAGAGCATCGTCTGCCCGGTGAGTTCACCAAGTGCGGTAATGATGGCCTCGGTGATGCTGGGTGCATCCACCGGGATCAAGATCAAACCCGGGTTGGTGCAGAACTGACCGGCGCCAAGGGTTAGTGATGCGACAAAACCAGCGGCCAACGCCTTTGGATCTTTGGCAATCGCCCCAGGAAATAGCACCACGGGGTTAACGCTCGACATCTCGGCATAGACCGGTATCGGTTCATGGCGGTCGGCGGCCGTGCGCATCAAAGCCGTGCCCGCATTTTGGGACCCGGTGAAGGCGATTGCTTTTATCGATGGGTGCGCGGCGAGGGCCTGGCCCACACTCGCGCCCGGCCCGAAGATGATCGAGAAAACCCCGGGCGGCAGACCGCGGTCGCTCACGGCTTTGGTGATCGCCTGACCGGCGAGCTCGCAGGTGCCCGCATGGGAGTTATGGGCTTTGACTATCACCGGGCAGCCGGCGGCTAGGGCCGATGCGGTATCACCCCCGGCGACTGAAAATGCGAGTGGGAAGTTGCTCGCTCCAAACACCGCGACCGGACCCAGTGGCACCTGCCGTTGGCGAATCTCCGGCCCCGGTGTTGGCAGCCGCTCTGGTAGTGCGTGGTCAATGCGCACCTCTTGATGAGCCCCTAGGCGCAGCTCCTTGGCGAAGAGTCGGAGTTGATTTGTCGTGCGCCCGTGCTCACCTTCAAGGCGGGCAGCGCTCAGCCCGGATTCTTGCTGGGCCCTCTCCACGATCTCAGCCTTCATCTCATCAAGGTTCGCCGCGATCGTCTCGAGGAAAACTGCGCGCTCCTCCGGCGACGTGTTGCGGTAGGTATCAAAAGCGGCTTGCCCCGCCCGGGCGGCCTGGTCGATCTCATCGATGCCGATGAAGTAGATAGTCGGCGCTAATGCCTCTCCGGTGGCGGGGTTGATGGCATGTGAGGTGCCGTTCGCGCCGTGTACCGATTGGCCGGCGATTATTGATTGGCCTAACACGCTCATTGGATTTCCCCATTCAATTAGAGTTTTTCGGCTGAAGTTCTTGCAGACTATGGCGGGAATTGTCCCTTAAAAACAGGATAATTGGTTGACTTTGAGATGTTTGGGGCGGGCTGATACACCTTGCCGGTGCGCCCGGTCAGAGCGTTTTAGCCCTCGCGCCCTCGTTGAGATTCTTGGCCGCAAGAACCTAGTGCGGTGCTTGCAGCGGCTATATTTGGTGTCCTAAGCGCGGGAGGCATAATGCCAAAATCTTGGGTCGATCAAGGTTTCATTGCCTATGACACCGAGACAACCGGTGTTGATGTAGGTGAAGCACGCATCGTGACCGCAGCAGCGATTCACTTCGTCGACCGCCTACCGGTTGAATCTAGGTCTTGGCTCATCTCCGTCGATGTTGAGATCCCCGAAGCTGCCAGCGCCATTCATGGTGTGACCACGCAAATGAGCAGGGCAGAGGGTATCGAGCAAGTTTTGGCCCTTGCTGATATCCGCTCATTCTTATTGGGCGCTGAGGCCCCGATTGTCTGTTTCAAATCTGATTTCGACATCCCGGTGACAGATTCGAACTTGATCAGGGCGGGGCTGGCGCCACTCCCTGCTGGGCTCGCGGTGTGTGCTTATGTGATTGATCGCCAGTTCAATAAGTATGTGAAAGGTAAGGCGCAGCGGCGCCTGCAACCGACCGCGGCGCGCTACGGCATTACTTTGAATGACGCTGACTGGCATGGGGCACAGGCAGATGCCATCGCCGCCGGCAAGATCTTCTTAGCTGAGGTCGACGCCTACCCGGCACTGACGGCTGTTAGTTCAGCGGAGCTTTCAGGGCAGGTTGATAAGTGGCGCGAGGAACAGGAGATTGATTTCCAGCAATGGCTTGCCCGGCAAGGGTCAAACTAGGTCTTTACCTAAGTCATTGATCTCGCTGATTGCTAGCTCATCAAGTTGCACGCTGGCGCCGCCGCAGTTCTCGTCCAAGTGGGCAATTGACCCGGTGCCCGGTATTGGCAGCATTACCGGTGAATGTTGAAGTAGCCACGCAAGAGCAACCTGCGCCGGGGTGCAACCCAACCTGCTTGCTATAGCGGCGAGTGGCCCGTCGGTGGCAACTAATTCACGATTGCCGAGCGGAAACCACGGGATGAAACCGATCCGGTTCGCGTCGCAGTGGGTGAGGAGTTCTTCGGAGGCCCGGTTGCTCGCGTTATACAAGTTCTGAACGCTAACGACGTTGAAGAATTTTTGGGCGCTCAATAATTCGGCCACACTTACTTCGGATAATCCAATATGGCGGATCAGGCCTTCGTCCTGCATCTGTTTCATGACACCGAATTGGTCGCCGGCTGGCACCTTTGGATCAATGCGATGCAATTGCCACAGATCGATGCGTTCAACACCGAGGCGGCGCAGTGACATCTGCACGCATTGGCGCAAATACTCCGGGGCACCGACCGGCTCCCACTTATCCGGCCCCTGCCGGGTCAACGCACCTTTGGTGGCGATCAACACATTGTTATATGGATAGAGCGCCTCGCGAATGAGATCCTCACTCACGTAGGGGCCGTACGAGTCAGCTGTGTCGATGAAGTCGACACCTAGTTCAACGGCACGGCGTAAAACTTTGATCGCGACTTCATGATCGGGCGGATCACCCCAGATGCCCGCACCGGTGATGCGCATGGCGCCAAAACCCAATCGGCGGACCGTGAGTGGGTCGGTGGTGTTGGCGCCTAGGGTGAAGGTGCCTGATGCAGCAATTTGGGAAATTGCCATTACTTCGATTTGGACATAAGTGAATGTAAAACCAAGGTTTTCGCACCACCTTCATGGTCCGGATCCATGTAGCCGATCTCCAGGCTCACCCCGGGGATCAGCACGCCCTCATAGGTGCCATCGCCGTCAGCGCCCAGAATGTCGATGCTGGTCGCGCCGGCAGCGGAGTTCAAGGCAATTAGTTGCACCAGCTTGGGCTTAGACCACTTACCACCGGTCGGTTTCCACTGCCAGGTGCCTTTGGCGACATTACCTCGAGCGGTGGTGATGGTGAGCTTCTCGGTGCCCTGGTCGTACGCCCCCCCGTAGTAGACATCGGCCGGGCCCGTCCAGGTGCCAAGCAGTGGCGACGCGGGGGCGGCATTGGCGCCCGGGGCAGCGGCGATGAGCAGGCTCGCGCCCATCATGCAAGCTGTTAAGGCTGCTGCACTCTTGCCATTGCGCAATTTCATTTGGGACCTTTCGTTAGGAGTCGCGGAGTAATCTGCGGAGAATCTTGCCCGATGCAGACTTGGGGATCGCGTCGACGAACACTACGTCGTGCACGACCTTATAGGTCGCAACCTTGTCTTGCATGAAGTTGGTGACTTCTGCGGCGGTCAGTTCTTGATCTGGCCGGAGCACCACGAAGGCACGGGGGATCTCACCGGCTTCCTCGTCACTCACCCCGATAACCGCAACATCGGCGATCTTTGGGTTGGTAAGTAGCAGAGCCTCAAGTTCTGCCGGGGCCACTTGGAAGCCCTTGTATTTGATGAGCTCCTTAAGGCGATCCACGATCGTGACATGCCCATCGGCGTCGATCGTGGCGACATCGCCGGTTTTCAGCCAACCATCGGCGTCGATGGTCAATGCGGTGGCCTCGGCGTTGTTCAGGTAACCCTTCATAACTTGCGGGCCCTGCACCCAAAGCTCACCAACCCCGCCGACATCTTGATCCTCGCCGGTTTCTGGGTCAACGATGCGGCATTTGGTATTTGGGATGGTGACACCGACGGTGCCGGGCTTGAACTGCCCGGGCCAAGTTACGTGGCTGACAGGTGACAACTCTGTCATCCCGAAGCCCTGAACTACATCGCAGTCGATGCGTGTTGCTGCCTCTTGAGCGAGTTCAGCACTAAGTGGCGCGGCGCCGGAGAACACCTGCTTGAGGCTCGAGAGGTCGTACTTGTCAACGAGTGGGTGCTTGGCGAGGGCGAGCACGATCGGTGGCACGGCGAACAATCGAGTGATCTTACGCTCTTGAATGATGCTCAAGCACTGCTCAAGATCAAAGCGCGGCACGGTGACGATGGTCGCGCCACGTGACAGGAATTCATTCAGGAGTACCTGCATGCCATAGATGTGAAAGAAGGGCAGCACGGCAAGGACGAGTTCACCATCAGAAACCGCCAAGGCATCTTCGACCTGAGCGAGGTTCGCGACGAGATTGCGATGGGTGAGCATCACCCCCTTCGGGAGCCCGGTGGTGCCTGAGGAATATGGAAGTACCACCACCTGCTCACTTGGATCAACCGCGACCTGCTCAATGGGCGCACCAAACATGCTGGCAAAGGCCGTGGTGCCCTCGGTTGCATCACCGATAATGGCGATTTCGGTTACTTCAGTGCCGCTAATTGCCTCTTTCGCTGTCTCGAGGAACATCGCAATGGTGATGAGTAGTTTGGAGTCTGAGTCAATTAGTTGAAAGCGGACTTCATCGGCGGTGTAGGTCGGATTGACGGTGCTGACCGCTACCCCCGCGACCGCGGCGCCATGAAAGACAATCGCGAACTCAGGGATATTTGGTGACATCAGCGCGATGGTGTCGCCCGGGCCAAGGCCGCGCGCCTGCAGGCCGCCGGCGAAGGCATGGATCATTCCATTGAGTTGCGCGTAGGTATAACTGCGGCCGGTTGGTCCGTCGATGAGTGCGGCCCGATCTGGTACCCGAGCGGCCTCGCGCATGACGTACTTCGTGACCGCGATATTGGGGATCTCGACATCGGCCAATGGTGATGAGTGAATGATCATGTGGACTCCTCGGTTGCGTTGGACGGAGTCTCACAGGATTTGGCAGTACGTGCATCTTGTTTGGGTCAAGTGGCAGAACTACCTGGAATTGGCCCGGCGAATCCGCGAGATTAGACCGGCGGATCCGCGAGATTAGACTGGCGGATCCGCGGGTCAATCAACTATGATAGCGGGTATGAGCAACGAAAACCCAGGATATAAGGCATTTTCGCGCCACGCGGAGGGCCTTGTAAAGATGGCTTTAGCCGATACCCCGGTGGTACTAATCCAGGGCGCAAGACAGGTAGGCAAGAGCACACTTGCAGCGCAGGTGTTGGCTGGCACTGGCGCCCGGTTACTCACGCTGGATACCCACTCGGTACTCAGTGCCGCCCAAAACGACCCTGATTCCTTTGTCCGACAAAACCCCGACTCCCTCTTAGCTATTGATGAGGTGCAGCGCGCACCTGAGCTACTGCGCGCAGTTAAGGCCGTCGTGGATGAGCAGCGTCGTCCCGGTCAGTTTCTTCTGACTGGCTCTGCCGACCTACTGCGCATTCCAGGGCAGCACGAAAGTTTAGCGGGGAGAGCGGAGACAATCCCACTGTTCGGATTGAGCCAAGGTGAGATTCGAAGCGGCAAGGATGATCTGGCAAGTCGACTATTTAGCGGCGACGAAATTGGGCTTAACGATTTTGCTGGCACCATGTCCCGTGATGAATACCTAGAAATTATTTGTGAAGGGTCCTATCCAGAACCTCGGCTGCGTAGCGGACGTCGGCGACAAGCGTGGTTTGACAACTATCTTTCACGCATCGTGGATAGAGATGCAAAGGATATAAGTCGCCTGATGCATTTAGACAGGTTGCCAAGACTGATGCGGCTGCTGGCTGCTAACAACAGTGGTGAGTT